>CAYRCP010000001.1:0-56848 GCA_964422755.1 uncultured Bacteriovoracaceae bacterium
TGTTGGTAACCTTTGTAAGCGGGTACAGCCTTGTTCCAAGGCCGCCAGCGAGAACGACTCCTCTCATCGTATAACCCTCCAGGTAAAATCTTTTTTCTTCGTGCCCATTATGGAATCTTGTCCCTTTTTCTCTGGTTGCAGATTCAATATTTTAGGTGTCTTTTTGTGACCCTGCTAGTAATCAACCCCCAGGAGATAAAGCCCTTGTGCCGGTGCCGTAGCCCCTGCACAGGACCTGTCTTTCTTTTCCAGAATTTTGCCCATCTCTTCGGGGCCAAGCGTTCCGTTGCCCATCAGCAGCAGCGTACCTGCGATATTCCTTACCATATGACGCAGGAACCCGCTACCGTGTATGTAGAAGTACACCTTTTCTCCATGGGTAAAAACCTCTGATACCAGTATCCTTCTTTGGGTGGTTTTTACCGAGGAACCCGACCCCATGAAAGAGGTAAAATCATGCTCTCCCACTAAAGAACGGGCAGCCTGCTGCATTGCAGAAATATCAAGACGCACTTTCACAGGAACGGCATATCTTGCGAGAAACGGACTGAACATGGGTGATGTGTCAATTATATAGACATATTTTTTAGATTTCGCCATAAAACGCGCATGAAAATCCAGACCAACTTCCTCCACTGATATAATGGATATCTCACCGGGGAGTTTCGAATTCAATGCCCGCTTGAGACCGTGGGCAGGGATCGTTGAAAAGGTCTGCACATTGACCACCTGCCCGAGGGCATGAACCCCTGTATCGGTGCGGCCGGAGGCGTTGACCCGCGCCTTGTGCCCCAAGATTTTCTCCAGCACCGATTCAAGCGTTTCCTGTACTGTCCTTACACCGGGCTGAAACTGCCAACCCATGAAACCGGCGCCGTCGTATGCAAGGATTATTTTGAAGTTTTTCTTCTTAGGCATCGTTTTTGCTATAGGATATATTAAAGAAAACAAAAGAGGCAAGGAGAATCATGATATTATTTGAATTGAGGAGTTTTCGGCGCAGTTTTCACCAAATGCATATTACGTGCACGTTGGGCGAATTGTCTTTTCGGGGGATAACAAAAAATATTTCAAACAAGGGGTTCTGTCTGATCGTTCCTACGCCGAGAATAAAGATGTCCCTGCTGGAGTTGCTGAACAAAGACGTAACCTTAGATATCGAAAATGTAATCATTGATGGATCGTTCAAGTGGTATACCATAGAGGGAGATCGCTACTGCATCGGCATCAGCATCAACAAGTTGCACATTCCCACCTGGAAAAAAGTCCTCGATGCAACAAGCAGCCTCGTGGTAAGCCAGAGTATGAATCACGCACAGATATGACCCTGTACACCCCTTAACGAGAAGACGATAGAGTCCACCGACCCGGCACACATGAACGACCTCCCAGCAAGCTTCGGGGTAGAAAAGAATTCATAATCCAGTATTGACTAAAATAAGAACAGTGCCTCTTTGATTCTTCTCTGAAAGGGAAATCATGTTGTCACAGTCGATGATTATCGTACGAATTTAGTAACCTTTCAGGATAATTTCCTAAAAATATACAAATTAATTATTTCCCCCAACGCGGGAGGTTGTATTGGCTGGCAGTATACTTGAATAGTTGAACTATTACAAAGTTCTATGTTTTTTTCTATAAACCTTTAGCTACCCAGCGACATTTCTTTCAGGGCATCTATCCACCTGAGTAGTTAGGTTTTTTTATTCCATTTTACAAAGCCACGCAAAAACCGGCAGGATCTTCGACAAGATTCGAAGGATTAACTAGGAAGGCTTAAAACAGTTCTTCTATGCTGAGTTCCCCCTGATTCATCTTTCCGAGACAAACCAGGGTCAGCTGATCTGACACAAAAATATCGTTTGCCAGAGCAATAATATCCTCCAGGCTCACGGCCTGGATCTTTCCAAGCACCTCATCCACGCTGACCTCTCTATGGTAGTACATCTCGTTCTTGGCCAGAGAAGACATTCTGCTGATGGTACTCTCTCTTGAAAGAAGGAGGTTTCCCTTGATCTGCGTCTTTATATCCTCGATGCTCTCGCCTTTCAGATCACCGGCTTTGAGTCTTTTCATCTGCGTGCCGATTACCTCAAGGGTCTTGTGGATAGTATCGGGCGTACTGGCTGCATACATTGCCAGAACTCCGCGATCTCGATACGAGCTCATATAGGAATATATGGAGTAGACCAGACCGAGCTTCTCCCGTGCCTCCTGGAAAAGCATGGAACTCATTGATCCGCCCAGCATGGTGTTGAGCACAATATAGGTCCACCGACGCTCGTCGTTCATGCCTGCGCCTGCGGCCCCCAGGGTAATATGCACCTGCTCGATGTCTTTGTAATAAAACTTCGTACTTCCCCGGGCAGGCGGGGGGGCATCGACTGATGAGTCCCGACTGGTTGTACCGAGGTTATCGAAGCGGCGTGCTATCAGATCCACGAGCCGCGAATGATCCACATTCCCCACCGCGGAAATGACAATGTCAGCTGGCGCATAAAATTGGTCAATAAACCCGGTTACATGTTCTCTTTTGAATGCGCTGACACTATCCGCCGAACCGAGGATCGAGGTTCCCAGCGAAGATTTTTCGAAAAAAGCCTCGGCAAAGAGATCCGTGATGTAATCATCAGGGGTGTCCTCGGTCATGCCGATCTCCTGAAGAACGACCCTCTTTTCCTTTTCCAGCTCTTCGGGATCAATGGAGGAATGCAAAAACAGATCAAAGAGGATATCGCCTGCCTTTTCGAGGTGTTCGTCAAGTACCTTTACATAATAGACCGTATATTCCTTGGATGTCTGGGCATTCATCAGCCCGCCTAAGGCATCGATCTCACGCGCTATCTGGCTCGCACTCCTTTGAGGCGTACCCTTGAACATCATATGTTCGGTAAAATGAGCGATACCGGTTTGATCGGTGGGATCCTGCCTTGACCCGGCATTCACCCAGACGCCCAGAGATACGGAACGTATCCCGGGCATAGTCTCGGTAACAATACGGACGCCGTTATCAAGTACAGAGGAAATAACCATTCAATATCAACGAACGGTCTCGTTGAGTGCCTCTTTACGGCTGAGTCGAACCTTCCCTGTTTTAGGGTCTATTCCAATGACCTTCACCAGGATCTCATCGCCTTCCTGAACCACGTCCCTGACGCTCTGGACCCGTTCGTTTGCGAGCTGAGAAATATGCACAAGCCCCGAGTCTCCTGACGGGAAATCAACGAATGCACCGAAATCCATTATCTTGGCGACCTTGCCGCTGTAGACACGACCAAGCTCGAGTTCCTCGGTAAGGATATTGATCATATCCACCGCCATCTTGGCATGATCATCATCCGGGGAAAAGATATCAACCCTTCCGGAATCATCGATCTCGATCTTGGTATCGGTCTTAGTGGTTATTTCTTTGATCATCTTGCCGCCCGGGCCGATAATATCTCGGATTTTATCCGGGTTGACCTGCAAGGTAAATATCCTCGGAGCGTATGGTGATATCTCCGGTTTCGGAGCACTGATTCTTTCATTCATGGTCTGCAGAATCGAAAGTCTGGCAATTCTCGCCTTCTCAAGCGCATCGCAGAGCACTTCTTTCGGCAACCCGGAAATCTTGATATCCATCTGGAGGGCGTTCACCCCGTCAGCGGTTCCTGCCACCTTGAAATCCATATCGCCCAGGTGATCTTCATCACCCAGGATATCCGTGAGAATCATGTACTCGTCTTCTTCTTTGATGAGCCCCATGGCAATACCGGCCACGGGTTTCTTTAAGGGGACGCCTGCATCCATCAAAGACATGGAGCCACCGCATACGGTCGCCATGGAGGAAGACCCATTGGATTCGAGAATCTCCGAGACGAGGCGGATGGTGTACGGAAAGGTCCCTTCATCGGGAAAAACCTGGCTCAAAGCCCTCTCTGCAAGATTTCCATGACCAATCTCTCTTCTGCTTGGCCCCCTGAGCATCCTCACCTCTCCAACACTGAAGGGGGGGAATGAATAGTGCAGCATGAATGACTTTGTAGTCTCTCCGAGAAGTGTCTCTACCCGCTGTTCATCTCGCGGTGTCCCAAGCGTTGTTGTGGCAAGGGCCTGGGTTTCCCCCCTGGTGAACAGGGCCGATCCGTGTGTCCTCGGCAGAATACCCACCTTGCAGTCAATATGCCTGATTTCATCAAACGCCCTTCCGTCGATACGGATCTTTTTCTCTCGCATAATCCGGCGCAGCGTTTCCTTTTCCACCTTGGCAAGAAACATCTTTACCAGTGCCTGTTTCTCATCGGACTCGCCAGTGAACCGTTCAATCGTCTCTGCATAAACCTGATCGATGAGTTCCTGCCTGACATGTTTTGTATGAGAACCAGCGATGATTTCCTCGAACCGTGGCTCGGTCAAGGATTTTACCTCAGCATAAAGCTCCGGGTCTTCCGGGATCGCAGCAACTGCAATCTTTTCTTTTCCCGCGACTTCTCTGAGCTCTTCAATTGCCTCAATAACTTCCAGAATGCGGGTGTGAGCAAAGGATATACCGTCAATAATCGTCTGTTCGGGAAGTTCTTTTGCCTCGCCTTCCACCATGACTATCGCATCTTTTGTGCCGACAACGAGTAATTCCATCTGGCTGTTTTCCAGCTGTGCCACCGACGGATCTATAACAAATTCTCCATCAATCAGCCCCACTCGCGCCCCGCCTATAGGACCATCAAACGGAATGTTCGAGATATGCAACGCCGCCGATGCGCCATTTATGGCCATAACATCAGGCGTGCTCTCGGGGTCTGCAGAGAGAACCATGGCAATTACCTGGATCTCGTTATGATACCCTTTCGGGAATAACGGCCGAATCGGCCTGTCAATGCATCGTGCGGTGAGAATCTCTTGCGTACCCGGTCTGCCGTCTCTCTTTATGAAACCGCCTTTGATCCTGCCTGCCGCATAGCTCATTTCCTGGTATTCAACAACGAGGGGAAGAAAATCGATTCCTTTACGTTCTTCCTTTGATGTTGTGGCAGTAACAAGAACAACACTATCCCCTTGGTAAACAAGGACAGATCCACCTGCTTGCCGAGCAACGTCGCCCGTTGAAAAGAAGAGCGGTTTGCCCGTGCCTTTTACTTCTATTTTCATATAATTACCTACTTTCTGAGATTGAGTTCCTGCAATAACTCACGGTACCGCTTGATGTCCTGGTCCTTAATGTAGTTAAGCAGTCTTCTCCTCTGACCAACCAGCATCAAAAGACCGCGCCTGGAATGATGGTCCTTCTTGTGGATCTTGAAATGCTCGGTTAGTTCACTGATTCTTTTTGTCAAGATAGCTACCTGTACATCCGGAGATCCGGTATCACTATCGTGTCGTTTAAATTCATCTATAATCTCTTTCTTTTTATCAACACTTAAACCCACTTCGTTTTCCTCCTAGTCAAACTTGCTCCTATTTCTTCTTGTGCATTATCGGTTGTTAGCACACCCACAGATCTGCTGTAAATAGCTAATACGGTCATAGCTAATACGGTCGAAATCCTCGTTCGATATACCCCCAGATGCCACCTCGCTGCTGTGCCTTGGCCACGCATAGCAACTGCATGTCCGTATTGAGCATTGCAACATAACTCCCCTCTTTGGCATCAACCTCATCGAGAAGCCAGGAGACCTGTATGGGGTTGCCGTCGAGAATCCCGGTCTCTCCCGTGCGTGTAACCCGCACCTTCGGTATATACAGTGACCCGGAAAGCGATATCACTGACTCTTCCGGCCGCTGCTCTTTATCTGCCAAAACCTCGAGCGTCATGGCATCGTCTATATGAAATCCCTCGCTCCTGATCCTTCTCAGCTCTCGTAAATAGCCGCCATAGCCCAGATAAGCGCCCAGATCCCGAGCTATGGAGCGTATGTATGTGCCGCGTGAACACACGACCCGCACGTTGATCCAATCCGGTCCACTCTCAAGGATATCCACCTCTTCGATGTGTACCTGCTTTGGCCTGGGGTTCACTTCTTTGTTTGCTCTCGCCAGCTTATACAAGGGCTTTCCGTTCAGTTTTTGGGCACAATACACGGGGGGGGTTTGATCGACCCAGCCCCTGTTTTCCTCGAACCATGCCCTTGCCGAATCAATATCGATGGAAACATCGCTGAAGCGCTCGAGAGGCGTGCCGGTTATGTCGTCGGTATCGGTGGACATGTCAAACCCTATGGTTGCTACATACTCCTTTTGATGCCCATTCATAAACGGCAGGAGCTTTGTGCCCTGTCCCACGCCAATGCACAACAGTCCGGTTGCAAACGGATCAAGCGTTCCAAAATGACCAGCTCTCTTTACCTTGAGAATCGCCATTACCCGATCCACGACCTTTCGGGACGTGATATCCTTTGGCTTATCGATAAGAACTACCCCTTGTTTACCCACTTTGATCCTTCCTCAATCACTTCGTCGATGAATTCGCAGGCTCTTCCCTTCAGGGTGATCCCCGCTGCCCGTTCATGCCCGCCGCCCCCAAAGGCTTTTGCGGTTCTCAGGGCCGAATCCGTGGTTTTGCTCCTCATGGAACAATGCACGGTGTCGGGATTAAGCTCCTTGAGAAAAATGACGAGCTCGGCCCCTGCCAATGAGGCCATCTCTTCAACAATCCCTGCAGCATCATCAGGCTTTGCCTTGATCTTGTTGAGTTCCTGAAGGCTGATATAGCTGCCATAGACTCTCCCGGACATGTTCATCCGCTCCATGACAATACCCAAAACCTGGTAGTATACTATGGACCTGGTCCTGCGAACTTTATAGGCGATACTGTTGGGATCTGCGCCTGCTTTTGTCAGCTCATAGGCGACCTTGAACACTCGTGGGGTGGTATTTGCGTGAATAAAACCACCGGTATCACCAAAAAGCCCCAGATACAGATTCGTCGCTATTGCCGGGGTAATTTCCACATCCAGTGCGTGCAGCAGATCATATACCATTTCAGCGGCCGATGATTTGCGGGAATCTATCCAGCACGTCTTTCCAACTTTATTGTCTGTCTTGTGATGGTCCACGACAATGATCTCGCCGCGAGGATGAATACCTCCCAGCATCTTCATATCGGAAACATCCACCAGAATGGATATTTGGGGGTTCACATTCTTTTGCACCTTCGGCGCAGGGGTAAAGAGTAATGAAGAAGATATACGGCTGGGATATACAAGCTTCACATTCTTACCCATAGAGAGCAGACCAAAGGCCAGAGCCCTGGTGGAACCAACGGCGTCCTCATCCGGACCTTCATGGGTAATAATCTCAAAGCTCTCGTTGTTTCTGAGAGCATCAACTATCTGGTTTTTCATCTTTTCCTATGTCGTCCAAAATCACGTCAATCTTCGATCCATAATCAAAGGAAGCATCATAGACAAATGAAAGGGCAGGTACGTTCTTCAGGCTCAGGACCTTGCGCAGTTCATGTCTGAGATACCCTGCGGAACTGTCAAGTCCATGTTGTGCCTCATCTTTCTTCTCGTAATCCAGCATGCAGTAATATACTCGACCAACCTTTAAATCCATGCTCACATCGACGCCGGTGATCGTTACTCCCTCTACCCTCGGGTCCTTGACCCTTCGCTGGAGAAGCTCGGCAATGGTCTCCATGAGGAGATCACCCACCCGGGCCTGTCTCTTTGTTACCAGTTTCATATGTGCATAATCTCCACTTTGCTGTGAATAATCTCCACTGCAGGAAGCTCGCTGAATGATTGTGCTATCTTGTCAATGGCTGAATTCACATATACCGCATCATTACTCACCAGAGCGATGCCGATCGTGGCGGCCTGCCACTTATCCTGATCATCGACCTCTGCAATGGAAATATTCATCTTTGAAAATCGATCTTTAATGGATTTCAAGACCTTACGCTTCTCTTTCAGCGATTGCGACCCTGATACCTTCAATCTTACTTCAAAGGCCCCGATTACCACGCAGGCTCTATCTCCACTTTCTCTTGGGTGAACACTTCTATAATATCTCCGACCTTGAGATCGTTAAAACTTCCAAGACCTATACCGCACTCATATCCTGAGGCAACTTCTTTTGCGTCATCCTTAAAGCGGCGCAGCGAATCCACCCGGCCTTCGTGAACGACGACATTGTCACGAAGAAGCCGTGCCTGTGACCCTCTCTTTATTGTTCCTTCGGTAACCATGCACCCGGCAATGATCCCGATCTTGGGGACCTTAAAGAGATCTCGTACCGATGCCCTACCCTGGACAACCTCTTCATAGACCGGTTCCAGCATGCCGCGTAATGCCTGTTTAATATCTTCAATGAGATCATAGATCACGGTATAGAGCTTAATTTCGACGTTATATTTTTTGGCCAGCGCGCGCGCCTTGGTCTCGGGCCTCACATTGAATCCTACAATAATACCCATTGACGTCGAAGCCAGCAGCACATCATTTTCCGTAATGCCGCCAACTGCAGAATGGATCACGTTGATGCGGAGGTCTTCCTCTCCGACATCGATACCCGTCACCGATCCTTCAATGGCCTCCAGCGTACCGTGCACATCCCCTTTGATAATCAGGTTGAGTTCTTTGAGCTTACCTTCCTGAACCTGGTTATACAGGTCTTCCAGCGTTACCTGTCCTTTTGTCTCCTGGCTCTGCTGCCGGGCAAGCTCGGCGTTTTCACCGATGTATGAGATAATCTCTTTCGCCTTCTTCTCGTTTGGTACGATAAACAAGGTATCGCCGGCAGAGGGGAGGCCATTCAAACCGATTATCTCAAGGGGGGTTGCAGGTCCTGCCTGTGAAATCGGTTCCCCGGTAAAATCATACATCGCGCGGGCCTTGCCCCAGTTGGGTCCAACCACAAACACGTCACCCCGCCTCATCAGACCCTGCTGGATGAGGATAGTTGACATGGGGCCCCGGTTTTTATCCAGCTTGGACTCCAGAACAACCCCTCGCGCCGCACCTTTCGGATTCGCCTTGAGATCCAGGATCTCCGCCTGCAGTAATATCATCTCCAGAAGGTCTTCAATGCCGGTACGTTTTTTTGCCGAGACATCCACAAATATGGTATCTCCGCCCCAATCTTCAGGCACGAGTCCAAGCTCGGAGAGCTGTTCTTTCACCCGCTGAGGGTTTGCATTGGGCTTGTCAATCTTATTTACCGCCACGAGTATGGGGATCTGTGCAGCCCGGGAATGATTGATCGCCTCCCGTGTCTGATCCATGACCCCGTCATCTGCAGCAACAACGAGCACGACAAAATCCGTTACCTGGGCACCCCTGGATCTCATGGAGGTAAAGGCCTCATGTCCGGGGGTATCGATAAATGTGATGAGTTTGCCCTTACAGGTAGCCTGGTAGGCACCTATGTGCTGGGTTATTCCTCCAGACTCGCTGTCTATTACATTCTCTTTCCGGATTGCATCCAGCAGGGAGGTCTTCCCATGATCAACATGGCCCATCACCGTGACCACCGGAGGTCTGGGCTTTACCTTGTCGGCATCATAGGTGGGTTCGCTGAAGTAGGTTTCTTTGATCTCATCGCGAACCTCCTCTGCCTCAAAGCCCAACTCCGATGCCACCAGCAGGGCTTCTTCCGAAGAAATGTACTGGTTCTGCGAAGCCATCACACCAAGGCTCATGAGTGCCTTGATAACATCCGACACCTTTATTCCCATCTCTTTGGCAAGATTTATAACCGTCACGCTCCTGCCGATACGAATCTTCTTTTTCTTTAAGAGTGCCCCCACTGCAGCTCTCTTGTCTTTTTTCTTCTTGAGCTTCTTCCCAAAGGCCTGCTTACCGGAACCGTAGAGGTCAGAGTGCGTGTACACTTCTGTTTCTTTTTCTTTGGGTTTCTTGGCTTTCTTTGCCGCGGGGCGGACATGTTTGGCCTCTCCCCCCTCGACCTTTTCTTCCTCCACCTCTTTTACCTTCTTCCCTTTCTTTTTATCCTTTTTCTTTTTCTCTGATTCTTCTTCTTTCTTCTCTTCTTCCGTGAGTACCTTGGGTTCAGCCGGTGTTTCCTGTGGAGCAGTCTCTTCCAAAATTACCGGCTCGGCCGCTATCTCCTCTCTGGTTTCTGCGCCTTCCTCTACGAAAGGTCCCTCGGGCTTCTCTTTTTTATCCGCTATCAGGGGTTCTTCTTCCGGTTCCGCTGTCTCGGGCTCCACCATTTCAGGCTCTTTTGCCACAAGAGTTTCTTCCGTCTTTTGCGGCACTTCTTCGCCAGCGGCCTCAACTTCACTGGCCGGTTCTGCCGGGGCTTCCTTTGGCGGCTCTTGTTCGGAGGGGGGACTCACTCGGGCTCTGCGCCTGATTATATTGGCACTTACCCGTTTTTCCACGTATATGTCCTGAGAAGATTCTTCTTCGGGTTTTTCCGTATCCTTCTGCACTCTCTTTTTTATCCGCTCAATATCATGAACATCAACCATGCTCATGTTGTTTTCAACAGAGATTGCCAGATCCTTTGCAATCTTGAGAAGATCCCTTGCCTCGATGGACAAATCTTTCGCTAATTCAAAAACCCTCATCTTTTTCATATAGCCAGCCCCTTGGAAGACAACCTTTCGTACATGCGAAGGTCCCTTTCCAGCTGTGTTATCAGTGGAAAGTCTTCCTTCACGGCATATGCTGCCGCATCCTGCATGCAATCCCCAGGTACATCAATAACGACAGCTCCTGTTTTGTGTGCCGCCGTGTGTATTTTCTTTTTTTGATCCGGAGACATTTCCCTGCATACAACGATAAGATCGTCCTTGATCAAACCGTCTAATTCGAAACCCGTATCACGGAGAAGTTTCATCTTTTTTCCCAGCGCAAAATATTTTTTTATGCTCGTACAAAGAACTTCCTCAATCCCATAAAAGAGGTCTTTGAGGTGTCTGCTGTCGGGAAAGTATTTTATCCATCTTTTGTTTTTAGATGCTCGCTGAAAACACATTCCATCAGGGCACAGGTATATCCCTCGCCCCTGAAGGGTATGCATCCCGTCGAATGCTGTCTGTCCTGATGATAAGAGGACCAATCTTATAAGCTCCTTTTTCGGCCGCACGCTCCGGCAACCGATGCACTGCCTGTGAGGGTCGCCACTATGCGTCACTCTCTCCCACCGCAGCCTTTTCGATCAATTTTTTTGCCAAAGACTCGTCAATCCCCTCAAACTCCAGGAGATCTTCTTCCTTTGCCTTTGCCAGATCCGCTCTGGTTTTATACCCGGCCTCTCTCAAGATATCTGCCAGAGATTCGTCGATATCTTCAATGGTGGTAAGGGCATTTTTCTCTTCGGAGGATATGATTTCTTCCGTATCCTCCGAATGAACATCAATCCTCCAGCCGGTAAGCTTTGCCACCAGCCTGACATTCTGCCCCTTTCTCCCGATTGCGAGACTCAGCTGATCATCGGCCACAACAACATCCATGCTCCATGCCGCCTTGTCCACGATCACCTTCGATACCCGCGCCGGGGACAGCGCGTTGCAGACAAACCGGACAGGATCTTCTGACCATATAATAATATCCTGCCGCTCGCCTTTCAACTCCTGTATGACGTTCTGAACGCGCGCACCCTTGACGCCTACGCAGGTTCCCACCGGGTCTACCTTGGCATCATGTGAGCGCACCGCTATCTTTGCCCTGATACCAGGTTCCCTGGCAACGGTTACTATCTCCACGATCCCTTCGGTTACTTCCGGAACCTCCAGCGCATAGAGTTTCATCAGGAATTTCGGGTGTGTTCTCGACAACTCTATCTGCGGTATCCGCAGGGATTTGGTCACATCCAGGATTAACGCCTGAATTCTGTCGCCCCGCCTGAGCGTCTCTCCGGGAATCATCTCCTTCTCCCGTAAAATCGCCTCGGCTTTCCCGAGGTTTACGATGGCATCCCGCCTGTCGAACCGGTGAATGAATCCGGAGACCAATTCCCCTTTGCGGTCGATGAAATCATTATAGACAGAATCGCGCTCCGCCTCTTTCACCTTTTGGACGATAACCTGTTTCGCACTCTGGGCAGCAATGCGGCCCAGTCTCGACGCGTCAAGCTTTTCGCCAAGTTCATCGCCGATTTGGCAAGTGGGGTCAAGTTCTCGGGCGGCCTTCATGGAAATATGCAGGTTCGGATCTTCTACTTCCTCGGCTACAACCTTAAACTGAAAAACCTCAACCTCATCAATTTCCGGGTTGTATTGAGCTTCAATATTGTCATAGTCCCCATAAACCTTTTTTGCTGCACTCTGTACAGCGGCCTCTACTACTTGAACCAAATCTTCCTGTCGAAGGCCTTTTTCCTTCACAATCAACTCAATTACCTTTGAAAGATTTAAAACCATACCTTCTCCCTAGAAATCAAATTCAAGATTTGCCTTAATAATGTCTTGCAGTTGAAGCAAAATCTCGGAACCGTCAATATCTAATAAACACACGTTATCTCCTGCCAACCCCTTGATAGTCCCCCTGACTACCCCCTCTTTGGTGCGTATCTTTACCTTTTTTCCTGCAAAGTACTCAAAATCCTTCAGCGTCTTTAACCTGCGCGTAAGGCCAGGTGATGAAACCTCAAGCCGGTACGACCCCTTGATGGGGTCTTGTGAGTCCAGCAGTAAACTCACCCGTTTGTTCACCGCAACACAATCGTCAAGCGTTATGCCTCCCGGCTTGTCAATGGTGAGGCGCAGAATACCCCCGTTTAAGGCAAGCTCCAAGAGCTCATACCCCATCAGGGCAATCTCGGGTGCAACCAGCTTATTCACGCCTTGTTCCAATCCTTCCGTCTTCATATGAAATAAAAAAGCGGGCTATCGCCCACTTTCTCACCTCCCTCGTTTCCTTCTCAACCGCTTCCTAAAACATCTTTGAGCGGGCAACGGGATTCGAACCCGCGACATTCAGCTTGGGAAGCTGACACTCTACCAACTGAGCTATGCCCGCACTGACTAATCTAATAGAATATGGCCTGTTGTTTGTCAACTAGTCTTTAAATATTGAAAATATGACCTTGTTCTATATTGAAAGAGTAATCCTACGGTGGGTATATAAAGCCTTTATGACACTGAAATCACATCAGTTTGTACTAACTGTGAAGACGGTCAAAGGAGTTGATCTGCCACTATTTTCAATAGAACCGAGCGTTTTCTCGGCCCATCAAACTCAGCAAGGAAAATCCCCTGCCATGTCCCCAGGACAAGTGCCCCGCTCTCTACGAAAACGGTTACGCTCGATCCCAGGATACTCGACTTGATGTGCGCATCGGAATTTCCTTCCATGTGTAAATAATTGTCGCTGGCAGGCACGAGGCGGTCAAACACCATGAGCATATCTTCCTTTACGGATGGGTCGGCATTCTCGTTGATGGTCACGCCGCACGTAGTATGCGGAACATATACAACAATGATTCCAGATGACATGTTTTCGTTTCGCAGCAGGGTTTTGATGTGTGTAGTTATGTCAATGAGCTGAATACGGGATGTAGTTTTTACCTCCAATCTCTTTAACATGTATCTCCTCACTCCATGGATAATTTTGTTTTGACTAACGGCTATCCCCTTTGTTTCGAACAAATATATTTCTGAAATTATCAGTGGTTGCGAGAGCAACCTTTTCAAGGGAAATCCCTTTTATCCGTGCAACCTCAAGAGCGGTCTGACGGATATACGAGGGTTCGTTTCTCTTTCCCCGATATGGTGCAGGGGAAAGGTATGGGGCGTCTGTTTCAATTATGAGCCTGTCCAGGGGACAAAACGCTACCACCTCATGGAGCCGGCTCGCATTTTTAAAGGTAACGACCCCGGGGATCGACACATGGAATCCCTCGTCAAGGACTTTTTTTGCAAGAGAAACATCCCCGGAAAAACAATGAAAGACGCCTCCTTCTTCCCATCCATCCCTCTCGTCCATAAGCGCGGTGGTCTTCTCGTGAGCATCCCGGTCATGAATAATCAATGGCAGGCCGAGCTCATGTGCCAGTTTTATGTGGGCGGCAAACAATTCACGCTGGTTATCCTCGCTCTGCGGTGTGCGAAACAAGTCGAACCCGGTTTCCCCTACGGCAACTACCTGCGGGGCTTTTGCCATTTCAGCCAGGGAATAAACATCCTCTATCCCATACGTCGTGGCAAGTTGCGGATGAATCCCTACAGAGGCATAAAACCCTTCATATTGGCGGGCGAGCGCCACGGCCCTGCGTGAATCCTCGGGATCGATTCCCACCAGAAGCATGGACGTGACCCCTGCGGCTAACGCCCGATTCACGACATCGTTTCGATCATCTTGGTATTCATCGAAGTGAAGATGATTGTGCGAATCAATGAGTGTGATGTTACCTGATTTGGAAGAGTTCATCTTGAATCCTCTTGTTCCCTGCGGGTAGTGCATTATCTCTTCGTCGAGACCGTGTTGCCCTCACCGAATACATCATCCAGCCAGCCTCCATCACCATAACGGTCCATACCGCAGCATCCCCTGGTGCATAGCCTTCTTTCCAATACGTGTCGCCTGGTGAAAAAATCCTGTCTCAATATATTTGATCATGACACCTTGATCCTGTCTATGTGTCCGGGATACCCGATGATACGCCTCTTTTGTTCAACCCCTTTCGTCTCCTCAGGACATATTCCGATCATATTATCCGGGGTTCTTCCTCGTCCTGATTGCACATGTTAACATTGCAACCCTTGCCAACGAAACAGTTTTTATGTAACATAATAATCATGAATCGGATATATAAAATCAAAACGGCCTTAAAGACCCCAATGATCCTCTCAACCCTTATATCACTCCCTATCTTTGCCGATGTCATCATGCGTGGTTTTGAGATTACCACGCTCGTTATGGCCCTGTCTCTCATGATAATCTTTTACCTGCTTACCCTGAATAATGTCTTGCGCAAGGTAAAGATAACCGATAGAGAGGTGATCATCTCGGGCATCTTCGGTCCCCGGCATATACCCACCGGAGAGATTACCTTCATTGATGGTATGACCATGGGCACCAGACAATTCATTACCATCTCAACCCATAAAAAGAATTACCTCATCCCGAACAGCTTTGCCCAGTTTGCAGAGATAATCGACGACCTGAAGAGTGTTTCCCCCCCGGAATCCCACGGCTCCTCATTGGAGTTTTTAAAAAACAACGTCGTTGAGCGAAAGAGTGATATCATCGGCGCCTGGATTACCGTCATTCTCCTGTTGATCATTATTCTCGTGCGTTATTTTCCCCGATGAATTTTGCCTCTCAATACACGTTATTAAGAGGTAACTACAACTATTTTAGCAGGTTATCGGCAATGTTTCACGTGAAACTTTTTTGATTCCTATTTGATTTCATTTATGTTAGGGGTTCATAGTGTGTTCTAAAATTATCAGTATTTCAAATCAAAAAGGGGGGGTCGGGAAAACCACCACTGCGGTGAATCTTGCCTCATCCCTCGCTGTTTTAGGAAAACGGGCCCTGTTGATAGACCTTGATCCCCAGGCCAACGCTACTACCGGCCTGGGAATCAATCCTGACGAACTCGAAGAACATATCTATCATGTACTGATCGGGAAAACCGATGTTAATTCAGCCATCATACCTTTAAAATTAAATAATTTTTTTATTCTTCCCAGTCACACCGATCTTGTGGGGATTGAGGTCGAGTTGATGAACGAACCTTTGCGTGAGCGTATTATTTCAACAATGATTTCCGATATTTCTTCTGAATTTGACTATATCATTATCGACTGTCCTCCCTCGCTGGGCCTGCTCACCTTGAATGCGCTGACGGCCTCACGCTCTCTGCTTATTCCCGTACAATGCGAATACTATGCATTGGAGGGTCTCAAGAGTCTGTTGAAAACCTTTAAACTGGTAAAGAAACGATTGAATCCGGGCCTCGGTATCGAAGGTTTTCTCCTGACCATGTATGATACCCGTACCCGACTGAGTCACGATATCGCTGAAAATATGAAGTCTCATTTTGACTCCAAGGTATTCAGCACCATCATTCCGAGAAACATCAGGTTGTGCGAAGCACCGAGTTTTGGTCTTCCCATATGTCTGTACGATATCACCTCAAAGGGTGCTCAGCATTATCTGATGTTGGCAAAGGAGATTCTTGATATGGAGATGGGTCATGAAAACTAAACCCCGCTTGGGAAGAGGTATTGATGCGTTATTTGGTGACAGCTTCCAGGAGGATAGTTGCCAGATCATCGATTTATCCATTAACGAGGTGTTTCCGAATCCTATACAACCTCGCAAATTTATTGACGATGATAAGATATCTGAACTCTGTGAATCCATAAAAAACAACGGTCTTATCTCTCCCATTATTGTACGGAAGATTAATTCGAAATACGAAATCATTGCCGGCGAACGGCGATACCATGCCTGTAAGAGGGCCGGTATCGAGAAAATTCCCTCCATTGTGAAAGAAATTTCTGACGAAGAGGCATTCAAGATATCTCTGATAGAAAATCTGCAACGAGAAGATTTGAATCCTATGGAAGAGGCCGAGGCTTACCATACCCTGAAAAAACAGTTCAGCCTTACGCATCAGGAAATCGCCGAGTCTGTGGCGAAAGACCGGTCAACCATCACCAATGCACTGCGTCTGGTGAATCTGCCCGAAGAGATCAAGGATGCGCTGCGTGACGGTATCATCACAACAGGGCACGCCCGTGCCATTCTCATGGTAGAGAGCCCCCTTGATAAACGCTCCTTTTTAGATAAAATTGTCAGCAAGGGTTTGAGCGTTCGCGAAGCCGAGCAAATGGCATCCAGCGCACGCAAGGGTCCAACACCGCGCAAAAAAGCGGACCAGCATCTCGAAAACCTCTCTTCTCTTCTCTCTGAGAGGTTTTCCACGCATGTAGTATGTACCTGGGGCAAACGGAAAGGAAAGATCATCATTGATGTTTCATCCAAAGAGGATATGAGGAGAATAGTTGAGGAACTCTCACGGTATGATGAGACACCCATATAGGCCTGGAGGTTTTCGACATCTGGACAATTATGGAGCGTGGTGTAGATATGTAGAAAACTTGTATACCTCGTTGCAAAACACCATAGATGACTAAAAACAATGAGATGGGTGAGTTATGAACATATTAACATTGGTTATTACTATAAGTATTTAAATAGGGAGAAATAAATGAAATGTAAAATCAATAAGAGTAATCTGCAGAACATGCTCGCCAAAGTTCAAGGGTTTACCGAGAAAAAATCCACACTTCCTATTTTGAGTCATGTGCTTCTTGAGGGGGAGGATGGTTGTTTGCGCATAAAAGCAACTGATCTCCATACGTCGATACAGGTGAAATCACCTTGTGAGGTCATCGAATCGGGTGCATGTGCCATTAATGGGAAAAGCTTCTATGATGTCATCAGGGAATTGCCTGATAAGACGCTTCAGATATGGATTGAAGACAACGCCAAGGCACACATCACCAGTGATATGAGTAAAATTAAGATGAATGTGATGGATCCGGAAGAGTATCCGATGGTTGAATTATCGAATATGGATTCCGGGTTTCCTCTCGATATATCCGTGATCAAACCCATGATCGACAGGACCATCTTTTCGATCCCTTCTTCTGCGGAGAACGACTCGAAATATACGCTGTCAGGCGCCCTGTTGATTTCGGGAGAGGATGAAACTACCGGGAATTACATCGAAATGGTGACCACAGACAGCAGAAGGCTTTCGGTGGTCAGGCTCACCACCGATGAAAAGATCGACATGGGCGAAGGCATCATCGTTCCCAGGAAGGGGCTGCAGGAGCTCAAAAGGCTTATGGAGAGCAGAGAAGAGGACTCAAAAATTCTCTTATCGAAGGATTCTATTTTCTTTGTTTCCCCTGACACCACGGCTACGGTGAGACTCATCGACGGAAAGTTCCCTGATTATAAAAGTGTTGTTGCATTCGATGGCTATCCCAACTATACTCGCATCAACGCACAGGAATTGCACAATGTGCTTAAGGTATGTGTTGCAATGGTATCTGATATTTCCAATTGTGTCAGATTCTCTTTTCAGAAAGATAAAACCGTTGTATATGCGAACAATCCCGATCAGGGAGAGGTCGAGACGCCTATAGTTTCTGAGCATTTTGGGGAGGAGTTTGATATCAATTTCAACCCGAGATATTTTATGGATTGTCTCTCGTATACGGACGGCGATATTGAGATACGACTTAAAGGCCCGCAAGGGCCGTGCATGATAACGGATACGGGAAAAATAGAGAGTAAATGGGTGATAATGCCCATGAGATTCTAATTACCAGCACAAAGGAAACATTTATGCAGGAATACACAGCAAAGGATATCAAGGTTCTCGGCGGTTTTGAAGCGGTTCGTCTGCGACCGGCAATGTACATAGGGTCTACCTCTGGACAGGGTCTTCATCACCTCGTATTTGAGGTCGTCGATAACAGCATTGACGAGGCAATATCAGGCTACTGCACTAATATTAAAGTTGTTATCCATATGGATGAGAGTATTACGGTGAAGGATAATGGCAGGGGAGTACCTGTCGACATCCATAAAGATACCGGAAAATCCGGTGTGGAAGTCGTCATGACCACGCTCCATGCAGGCGGCAAGTTTGATAATTCCATCTACAAGGTTTCGGGCGGTCTTCACGGTGTAGGGGTATCGGTGGTAAATGCCCTGTCCGAATCTCTGGAAATTGATATCTACCGAAATGGAAACATCTACCGGCAGAAGTATGAACGGGGGGAGCCGCAAGAGGACCTGAAAAAAACAGATGAAACCGAGGAAACGGGCACCATAATCCATTTCAAGCCCGACCCTGATATCTTCGAGACAACCACGTTCGATTTTGATGTTCTCGCTAACCGTCTAAGAGAGCAGGCTTTTCTCAATAAAGGATTGAGGATAGAACTTGAAGACGAGCGCACGGAAACCATAGAAAGTTTTCACTTCAAAGAAGGGCTCAAGGATTTCGTTAAATTCTTGAATTCCAAGAAAAAACCCTTCCATCCTCCCATCTATTTCAAGAAAGAAAAGGGGGATATTGTCCTGGAGTGCGTGCTTCAGTACAATACGTCCTACTCCGAGAGTCTCTTTTCGTTTGCAAATAATATCAATACCCATGACGGAGGAACCCACGTCATCGGTTTCCGCAAGGCCCTGACAAGATCCATTAACGCCTATGCCAAGGACAAGGGATTGTTGAAAAATTCAAAGGTCGCCATCCAGGGGGACGATACAAAAGAGGGGCTGTGCGCCATTGTATCGGTCCTGCTGCCCAACCCGCAGTTCGAGGGACAGACCAAGGGAAAACTTGGCAATTCGGAGGTGCAGGGGTTAGCGGAAAGTATCACCAACGACGGCGTCGGAGAATATTTAAACGAAAATCCCAATGAGGCGACCGCGATCATCAAGAAGATTCTGGACAGCGCTCAGGCACGGGATGCGGCAAGAAAGGCCCGCGAATTGACCAGGAGAAAGACTGCCCTGGAGAGCACATTGCTTCCGGGCAAACTTGCCGATTGTCAGGAGAGAGATCCCTCATTGTGCGAAATGTACATTGTTGAGGGTGATTCTGCCGGAGGAAGCGCAAAACAGGGAAGGGACAGAAAGAATCAGGCAATTCTGCCGCTCAAGGGTAAAATTCTCAATGTTGAGAAGGCACGTGTCGACAAGATGCTTTCAAATCAGGAGATAAAAAACCTTGTGACCGCCCTGGGAACCGGGATCGGATCTGACAATTTTAATATTTCGAAACTCAGGTATCATACCATCGTAATCATGACCGATGCTGATGTTGACGGTGCACATATCAGGACCCTGTTACTCACCTTTTTCTTCAGGCAGATGCCCGAAATTATCGAGCGGGGACATCTTTATATCGCGCAACCGCCGCTGTTCAAGGTTGCCAAGGGAAAAAAGATCAATTACCTTCTCAACGAGGAGTCTCTTGATGACTTTCTCCTGAAGAATGTAGTGAAAGAGATCTCCTTGAAAGGTGAGATAGAGATAACCGGTTCTGAACTCGTGCGGTACATCAAGCTCATCAACAGGAGAAGAAATATTCTTCTCAACTACGAATTAAAACATATGGATGAGCGGGTTATCCAATCATCGTCCTACCTCAGTTCCGATATACTGCAGGAATTTGATCCAAAATCTGTCGAAGAGCATGTTCGCATGATCATCAAAGAATGGTTCCCGTATATCGGACCGGTAACCAGCGAATACTTTGACGATACAATCGTTTTCAATACTGTGAATAACGGTATTCGCAAAAAAACTATTATCGACAAAAAACTAGTAGAATCAAAGGGATATGAAGAACTGCAAAAGATCCATACCCAGATCTCAAAGATCGGCCGTCCGCCGTTCTATGTGATCAAGGGAGAGCACTCCCATGAGGTGGTAAATCTTCGCGAGGCAGCACAGAAGATCTTTGAGGAGGCCAAAAAAGGGTATTCGCTTCAGCGCTACAAAGGCCTCGGAGAGATGAATCCTTCTCAGTTATGGGATACCACCATGGATCCGGAAAACAGATCCATGCTTCAGGTCACTATCGACGATGCAGTTGAGACGGACCAGATATTCAGCATCCTCATGGGGGATGATGTAGTACCTCGGAGAGAGTTTATCGAGAAGAATGCCCTGCGGGTTTCCAACCTTGACATATAACAGATATTTTTAAGGAAAAGTCATGAATACAACAACAGTTGCAATCGATCAGGAAATGAGGCGCTCATACCTCGATTATTCCATGAGCGTGATTATCGGAAGGGCAATACCGGATGTAAGGGATGGTCTCAAGCCGGTTCACCGCAGGATTCTTTTTGCCATGAGCGAGCTGGGCAACACCCATAACAGGGCGTATAAAAAATCAGCACGTATCGTGGGCGATGTTATTGGTAAATACCACCCACACGGCGATTCGGCTGTTTACGATACCATTGTACGTATGGCGCAGCCATTTTCCCTTCGCTATCCGCTCGTAGACGGACAGGGAAACTTCGGCTCCGTAGACGGAGATCGTGCGGCCGCAATGAGGTATACCGAGATCAGGATGTCGCGGATTGCCGAAGAGATGCTCTCCGACATTGAAAAGGAAACAGTCGATTTTCATCCCAACTATGATGAATCCCTGTTTGAACCGGATGTGTTACCAACACGTATTCCCGGATTACTGCTGAACGGATCTTCCGGTATTGCCGTCGGGATGGCTACAAGTATCCCGCCTCACAACAGCGACGAGATCATCAATGCGCTGATTGCCCTGATCGACAATCCTGACACTGAACTTGATGATATCATAAAGATTGTTCCGGGTCCTGATTTTCCCACCGGGGGTATCATTTTCTCCGGGGGCGAGATAGAAAAGGCATATTTAACGGGAAGAGGCATAATAAGGATCCGCGGTAAGGTGAGCACCGAGATGGAGAACAATCGCGATCGCCTTATCATACATGAGCTCCCCTATACCGTGAACAAGGCTGATCTCGTCGAACGCATCGCCATGCTGGTCCACGAGAAAAAGTTAGAGGGTATCTCTAACATTCGTGATGAATCCGATAAAGACGGAATGAGAGTGGTTATTGACCTGAAGCGTGGCGCCCAGCCGGAGGTCCTGGAAAACCAGCTCTACAAACTTACCAATCTGCAAACCTCTTTTTCCATGAATATGCTCGCTATCCACAACGGCAGTCCCAAGGTCATGGGTCTTATCGAATTGTTACAGGCATTCCTCGATTTTCGTGAAGAGGTGGTCACCCGCAGAAGTATTTTTGAACTGAAAAAGGCCAAGGCGCGGGTGCATATCCTTGAAGGTCTCTTGAAGGCCCTGGATAACATCGATGAAATCGTTGCGCTGATCAAGGCTTCCGCCACACCACTGGTGGCCAGGGAAAATCTCATGGAGCGATTTGATTTCTCAGAGATCCAGGCCCAGGCAATCCTTGACATGCGCCTCCAGCGTTTGACAGGCCTCGAGCGAGATAAACTCACAGACGAATATAATTCGCTCCTGAAAGATATCCTGCGCCTGGAGAAAATCCTTTCTGACCGGAATGAACTGCTTAAAGTCATCAGAGGTGAGCTCGAGGAGATCAGAGACAAGTACGCAGATGAACGCAGAACCATCATTTTTAAAAATGCGGCAGGAGAATTCAATCTCGAAGATCTTATCCCTGATGAAAAAATGGTAGTCACGATTACGAGAACAGGGTACGTCAAGCGCACTGAGCTCGATAAATACCGGACACAAAAAAGAGGCGGCGTGGGGGTAAAGGGCGGTTCTGCCAAAGAGGATGATTTTATCGAGCACATTTTTATCGGGACCAACCATGCATCTATCCTCTATTTCACCAACAAAGGCAGGGTCTACCATACCAGGGTATACGAGATACCCGAGAGAGACAGGGCACTCAAAGGGGTCCCCATCGTCAATATCCGGCCCATACGAAAAGACGAGCGGATCTGTGCGGTCTTGGTTGCTTCCGATATCAACATGGATGCAAATGTGGTTATGGTTACGGCCAAGGCGAACTGTAAACGGGTAAAACTCAAGAATTTCAGCAACATCATGAAAACCGGCATCATCGCATGTACCCTTGACGATGATGATGAAGTAATTTCCGCCAGGCTCACCCAGGGCAACGCGCAGATTATCGTTGCCTCGCGCTTCGGGAAGGCCATTGTATTCCCGGAAGACCAGGTCAGGGTAATGGGCAGACAGGCCCAGGGCGTGCGAGCAATCCGCCTGGATGATGACGATGTAGTAGTTGGAATGGACGTGATACAGTCCGAAGAAGACCTGGTGATCAATCTCACCGAATACGGGTTTGGGAAGAAGACGTCGATCACCCAGTATCCGGTGCAGAATCGTGCGGGAAAGGGTGTTTATACCGTACACATTACCCCAAAGACCGGGAACCTCGTGGGGATCAGAGTCGTGCAAAAGAGTGATGAACTCATTATCATCTCCATGTCCGGCCAGATCATCCGCATGCCGGTTTCCCAGATCAGGACCACCCGAACACGATCAGCCCAGGGCGTGCGCGCTATCCGGTTGAAAACCAATGAAAAGATAATCGATTTTTCAAAATATGTGGAAGATGAGCCACCGGAATAACGCGTGGAACACCGATAGATTCCGGAACATGGGGGGGACTCCTTGTTCCGGTTTTTTTTAAGATAACATGATGTTTGAGAACGTTGTTTTTTGATAATCTTAGTGCTTGCGAGCGCTTAACAGACCCGTTGCATTATAAAAGCTCTCCTGAGACACTCTGCAGTAAAATCCCTCATACGCACGCTACACAAAAAATAAGCTCAGTGATATTAAAGGGAGTAAGTTACTGTTCAGGTTATCCACTACGCAAGCAGCAGTTACGGAAAGTATTATAAGGTTGACATAGGCACGGCCCTTTGGAGATCTTGCTGCTTTGGTAGAGTCTGCGGCGGAGTTTATAGAACAATACCCTTTAGGAAGCTCACCGCATTGTCAAATATCGCCATACCCTCTCCTTGCTGCGCAAGGGTTTTCTGGCGGGTCCATCCCGGATGGTTTGTTGCTTTGGTAAAGGCCTCGGGGTGAGGCATGAGACCGAAGATCCTGCCGGTTTTATCACAGATGCCGGCAATGGCCTCAATCGATCCATTTGGGTTGTCCGGGTAGGCCATGGTAGGCTCATCGTTCTCGTCGGCGTAGAATAAGGTGTCTAAATTGTCTTCTTTGATCTGGACAAGGGTCTCATCACCATCGACGACGAATTTTCCCTCTCCGTGACGAACCGGGAGATAGATTTTATCAATGGATCTGGTGAAAATACAGGGGCTGTCCTGGTTAACCGAAATCCTCACCCACCGGTCTTCGAATTTAGCCGAATCATTGAAGGTGAGTGATACTCTCCGGTGACCGAAGGGGTTTCCGGGCAGCAGTCCTGATTTAACCAGGGCCTGAAAACCGTTGCAGACCCCTAAGATGATCATCCCTCTTTCGATGAAGGTCATGATCTCGGCAAAGAGTGTTCTTCCTGAGGTTTTGATCCTGGCATGCTTGAGCCGGATGCTTTCTACCTGAGCAGAGCCGAGGTCGTCCCCGTCGAGAAAACCGCCTGCCAGGTTCAAAAAATGGTAGTCGCCAATTGCGCATGTGCCGCGAATGATATCGCTTATGTGCACGATATCGCAAAGGGCCCCTGCCTGTCTGCAGGCATACGCCATTTCCATTTCACAATTTGTTCCATATCCGGTTATGACCAGCGCTTTTACCTGTGCCATGTTATAAGTCCAAGGGCTCCTTCCATGCCTGCTTAAGGGTATCGGTGTCATGATTGATGACGGGTAACATATCCTGCCCGATAATTCTCAACCTCAACTCAGGAATAGATTTACCGATGCAGCATGCATCGTCACCAAAGATCTCCTCGATGGATTCAGCGTTATCCGGGGACACGGCAATGATGATCCTGCTGGGTGTTTCCGAATAGAGGATTTCCGTGTCGTTCATCCCGGCTTCTCTTTCAATCTCAGCCAGATCTATTTCCAGACCGTATCCTCCGGCAAAGGCCATCTCGGCCAAACTCACGGCGATGCCGCCGTCCGATATATCATGTGCAGCATTCACCAGGCCTTTGGTTATCGCCTTGTGCACTCTCTGATAGCGTTTCATTGCCTGGTGTGCATCCACCTTTGGTATGCTGGAGCCGATGATGCCGCAGGATGCGAAGTATTCGCTCGCTCCAAGTTCCCTGCGCGTGGTTCCCAGGAGATAGATACGGTCTCCAGGGTTCTTGATATCCATGGAAATAGCCTTGGTTGAATCGTCGATCTTACCGATAACCGAAATCAGGATGGTGGGCGGAATGGATATCTTGCCGTCAGGACCGACATAGTCGTTTTTCATGCTGTCTTTACCGGAAATCAACGGGCAGTTGAATGTTTTCGTATATGAATACAATGCCTTATTTGCCCGAACGAGCTGAGCGAGCTTGTAATCACCGTCAGGGTTCTTTTCAGTTTGAATGGGATCACACCAGCAGAAGTTATCGAGACAGGCCCAGTGATTCGGGTTACCGCCTACGCACACATAATTTCTCAGGGCCTCGTCAAGGCTACATGCGGTCATATGGTAGGTGTCGATATCCGAATACCGGGGGATGATACCGTTGGAGACAACAACTCCCTCGTTCGATTCCAGGAACGGTCGGATAACGGCTGCATCTGAAGGCCCGTCAGACAACAGTCCCACCAGGGGTTTTATCACCGATCCTCCCTGCACCTCATGATCATATTGCCTGATGACATACTCCTTGGAGCAGATATTGAGCCTTTTGAGTATTTCTTCGAGCTTTCTGTTCTGATCTTTTGGGATGGGGGTATCAGGGTCACGATCAAGAGTATCGTTCCACCTGGCGGTAAGGCGCATGTCCGGAAGGCCGTTATGGAGAAAATCGAGACCGAGATATGCCACGGGCCGTTGCTCATAGGTGCAGTGGAAATATCCCGAATCGGTAAATTCACCGATCACGGTGGATTCGACATCCATCTGTGCAGAGAGTGCAAGAAATTCGTCGATTTTATCCGGCGCAACGGCAAGGGTCATCCTCTCCTGGGCCTCCGATAGGAGGATCTCCCAGGGGTTTAATCCCTGGTATTTCAGAAGGGGTGTATCCAGATCTATACGGCATCCGCCGCACAGCTGTGCCATTTCCCCCACCGAGGAAGACAATCCCCCGGCGCCATTGTCGGTTATGGCCCGGTAGAGGTCCATGTCCCTGGCCCTCAGCAGGAAGTCGGTGAGTTTTTTCTGGGTGATTGGATCTCCTATCTGCACAGCTGATGTGGGTGATGCCTCATGGAGTTCTTCAGAGGAGAAGGTAGCTCCGTGGATACCGTCCTTGCCGATTCTGCCGCCGGACATGACCGCAAGATCACCGGGCAGAATGGTCTTTATGTGGGAAGGTCTTCCATTGACGAGGGTGGGCATTATTCCTGCTGTGCCACAGTATACGAGGGGTTTTCCCAGGTATCTGTCATCAAACACGAGACAGCCGTTCACCGTGGGAATGCCCGATTTATTGCCCCCGTGCTCCACTCCTTCCCTGACACCTTCAAATATGCGGATCGGGTGGAGAATTTTTGGCGGAAGCTTTTTATCATAGAACGGATCAGCAAAGCAGAACACATCGGTATTGAAGATGAGCTTTGAACCGATCCCGGTACCGAATGGATCCCTGTTCACCCCGACAATCCCGGTCAATGCACCACCGTAAGGATCGAGAGCCGAAGGCGAGTTGTGGGTTTCAACCTTGAAGACGAGATTATAATCTTCATTAAATCGGATCACCCCTGCATTGTCAGTAAAGACGCTGACGCAAATATCATTATTGCCGGCATCTTCGCGGATCTCGGCCGTGGATCCTTGAATATATGTTTTAAACAGTGACGAGATCTTCTCGACGGTTCCGTTTTCCTCATAGGAAATCTCCGCATTGAAAATCTTGTGCTTGCAATGCTCCGACCAGGTCTGTGCAAGACATTCCAGTTCAACATCCGTGATCATCTTTCCCAGCCCGATCTGTCCCCGATCCTTCTGTACGGCCGGATTGTCGATATATGAAGAGATCGTCTTGATTTCATCGACGCTCAGGGCCAGAGTCCTTTCCCGGGAGAGGTTGGCAAGCTCTTCGTCCGTCCTCCCAAGAGAGATCTCCTCGACATGGGGTTGCTGGTCAATGGTTACCACCGGTATATATGGCTTGACCGTCTGGATTTCCCGGGGGTCAAAGATTCTCACGTATTGAATCAGACTGTTGGCAAGACATTCCTGCGCAATCTTTTGCGCCGTCTTCCGTGAAAAAGGTCCCTTGATCAGGTAGGCCCGTGCGGAATATACCGGGAGTTCCTTTGAGGTGATCAGCTTGAGGGCATACTGTGCGCTGTGGCCGACATTATCGGTTACCCCGGGCTTGAAGCCGATTTCAATATACCAGTCAAAATCAAGGGTCAAAGGTCTGTTGATGGCAATGTCCTGAATTACCGGGTCACAGAAGGCTTCAGCAAGCCATTCACCCTCAAGATTCTCGCTGTCTACGGTATAGATATCGATACAGAAAACGTGCAGTTCTTCCGGTAGATGGGGGAATGCACGCAGTATCTTACGTTTTGACCTTTCTCCTCGAGCATCAAAGATCCCTGGTTTTAATCCGACCTCAACCCTGTCGGGCATCTATCTACCCCTTTTCTTCGATGTATGCGGATGCATGACCTTCTACACTTTCACGCTGCGATTTACATTTTACACACAGCGTGGCAAAGGGCATTGCCCTCAGGCGGCCCACGGGAATTGTCTCGTCACAGTCTTCGCAATAACCGTATTCTCCATTATCAAGCTTTGACAGGGCGCTTTCGATCTGGTCGATTTTTTGACGCTCTCTTGTGGAGAGGAGTAAATTGAACTCCCGTGATTGCTCTAGATCGGCATCATCAAAGATGTCGCCGATCTCTCTCTGCTCGGACATGTCATTGGATTTGATCCTTTCTTCAAGATTTTGAAGGATCTCTGTTTTCATCTCAATCAAGATCTCCCTGATTTCAAGGAGTTCATCTTTTCTCAGCATTCTGCCCTCCACGATCTCTTTAAAAGTAGGGTACTTATACCGATAAAAATTCTCCTGTCAATAAGGAAAACATCCCTATTGCATGAAAGGACATTTTCCCATTGCACCGATCCTGGCTATACTTTGCTAAAAATCACTGTCAGCGCGTGTTTACTCTTGTTTTCACCACGCTGCCTGAAACACCTCGCAATCGATAAAATCTCCCGCTTCGACAAGTTTTGTTCCCTTGGGAACCACTATGAAGCAGTTTCCCCGGGTCATGGACGTGAGAATTCCAGACCCCTGAGGCCCTGTAGGGGTTACCATAAGCTCTGAATCTTTTCTCTCGATCAGTCCCCGAATGTAGTTCGGCCTGTCGCCCTTGCTTTTTATCCGGGATGCAACCTTTACCCGCAGAGAGGGGAGCAGAAAATCAGTTGCACCCATGAGTTTTAAGATAGCCGGTCTGGCGAATTGATAGAAAGATGTCATGGTGGAAACAGGATAGCCGGGGAGTCCGAGAGCGGGCACGGAGCCGATGGTTCCAAATGCCAGAGGTTTGCCGGGCTTAATCTCAACCTTCCAGAATTCCATGGCGTTGTCGTCCAACCCCATAACCTCTTTTACCATATCATAATCACCCATGGAGACACCGCCGGAGGTCAAAATGAGATCGGCATTCTTCGCCATGGCGAGCTTTTCCACGAGGTCTTCCCTGTTGTCCCGGGCAATTCCAAGATACCGGGGTATTGCGCCGATGGACCGCACGAGACTGGTCAGGGTATATGAGTTTGACGACGAGATTTTTCCCGGGGAAAGTTCCTCATCCAGATCGGCGATTTCATCTCCTGTTGCCAAAATCGCAACAACCGGCCGCTGATGGCATGGAATCAGTATGCGGCGCAGGGAGGCAAGAACCCCGATCTGCGCGGGGCCGATATGGGTCCCGTGAGGCAGGATAATATCCCCTGTTTTGATGTCCTCTCCTTTGAACCGTATGTGCTGGAGTTTTTGCGGAACTGTATTAATGATGACATCCGCATCGCTCTCAGATGTGTCTTCTCTCATAACCACGGCATCGGTACCCGGAGGAAGCGGGGCGCCGGTCATGATCTTGACCGCCTCGTCACGCTCGAACGGCCCTTTCGGGAGTGCCCCTGCAGGGATCTCGTAGGCAATCTTGAGCCTCGTTCCTTCTGATACAACCCCATCGCAGTGAACGGCATACCCATCCATTGCCGAGTTGTCCCACGGTGGGATTTCTCTATCGGAGATGATATCCGTCGCGAGATATCTTCCAAGTGAGTCTTCCAGATATACCTTTTCCGGGGGTAAGGTTTCTAAGTTGCGTAAGATAGTATTCCTGGCTTCTTCTACAGAGATCATAGGTCTATGTCCTCATTTTTTCGATGTGACGTTATCCTATTGCACGTGTAAAGGGAAGTCAAGATTCTATCGCCCTTCGTCGATAGGAGAGACTATGGAAGAAACCGAGATACTTGCGTCTTTGGACATAGAATTAGAAAAAGTCAGATCCCTTCATGGGAGCATGTGCATTATCGTGATTCCTGAAAGGTATGCCAAAACGGCCATGGGATCCAAGAGAAAGGTGGACACGGCCCTTATATACAAGGAATATCTCGTAATCGGCCTGTTTGGCATGGAGGCTGATGAAGCCTCGGCACTCTTTCTGTCCATACCAAAAGGTATTGCGGTATACCCTCAGGACGGCCACGATATCCGGACACTGTTTTTTGAGGCACTGGAGCGCCTCCAGGTAATGGGGAGTTCTCCATGGGTAAAACGTTTGTGGGATAGTCTCAAGAAAACAAAATCCCTGGAGAGCCAGGAGGATCCGGAAAGCAGGTTCATTTCCGCCTCCTTCTATCAGTTTCTTTCGCTCTTGGACTCTCATCCAAAAGAATTGGCGGAAATAATGGCCGATATGAATGATACCGACCAACACTGGGTGAAAGACTACCTGCCCTATGTTGCTGTTACGTCATTGAACAGTGATGAACGCTCGCAGGGAGAAGATATCTCGGCTCTTCTTACGGAATGGCAGTACCGGGAAAAGATGACGCTGAAACAGGACAAAGGGAAAAAGACCCTGCGTAAATTCAGAAATATCGAGCATTTTTTTACCCTTCCCGCCATATCTCAGGAGATTATAGATCTGGCCAGCGATGCCCTTCTGGCTGCCTCGAAGATGGCGCGCATTATCGAAAAAGACCCGGTGCTCACCTCTCGGCTCTTAAAGGTGGTGAATTCGGCCTTTTATGGTTTCCACCGGCAGATCGATTCTGTTGAGCATGCCATCGTAATCCTGGGCAACGAGGAGGTGGTGAATCTTGCATTTTCTATCGCGATTCACAAAGTCCTGGAGACCATCTCTACCTCCCACGCGCAAAAGCTGTGGGAGCACAGCCTTGTTGTTGCTCATCTCTCACAATGGCTGGGACCGCTCATGGGATATAAATCCAAGGACAAGATCTACACGGTTGGATTGCTGCATGATTTCGGCAAGATAGTATTCCTGCAGCGGGGACATTTTGTCGGCGATCTGGACAGCCCGTCTTCTCTGGAAGAACTTGCCAAGGAAGAGATGGACTCGGGTCTTTCCCATGCCGAGATGGGGGCCTATGTAGCAGAGAGATGGAATCTCCCTGCCGGGATTGTGGATGCCCTTCTCTGCCACCATCTCCCGGGCAAGGCAAAAGATGAGGAACTCTCGGTAACCATTCACCTTGCCGATGTCATTGCCCATACCGGAAAAATCGATACGGACAAGCTCAATTTTGCCGCAGCACGCTTTTTGTCTCAGAGAAAAGGTCTTAATCTTTCTCAGGAGATGGTTTATCAGAAGTATCAGGAGGTCACAGGGCGTGTACAGCTCGTATTGGATGTAGATGATGGAGCGTAACATAGACCACATACTCAAAGAACGCATCGTATCACTGGAGGAGGGGTACGAACAGAAGATCGCAGAGCTCTCCCTTTTGAAAGAGCTTGGCGAGGCCCTTAAAGGGGCCAGTCTGTCGCACTGGAATCAGATTTTTGTTCGCCAGTTGGATATCATTCAAAAGGCAACAGGGATTTTCAGCGTTTCAGTGATGCTTATAGATGATGAAACCCAGAATCTCTATATCGTGAGTGCATCCATGCGGGGTAATTCACCCAACCGTCCGCCGATCCTTCTTAAAAGGGGAGAGGGCATTGCGGGCAAAGTGTTCGAGACAGCCAAGACGCTGTATATCCCGGATGTAACAAAAGACCCGAATTTTTTAGACCGTGGGACCAATCAGCGGGGTTCCCTGGCGTGTGTCCCCATCGTAAGCGAGGGATCATGCATCGGGGTGATCAATTTCAGGGACAATGTAACGAGTTCATTCGGACCTAATGATCTGAGATTTTTTGAACTTATCGCAGATCAGCTCTCCATTACCGCCTCTTTGGTGCGGACATACCAGGATCTTATCGATCTGGAAAAGAAGAGGATCAATCTGGGACGGTATTTTTCCCCCGGGCTTGCCGAACACCTCGTTGCGGATGAACGCCTGACCGGGCTGGGCGGACAGCGGAAAATGGTAAGTGTGGTATTTACCGATATAACGGGATTTACCTCCCTGGTGGAAGTCAATGCCGTGGAGGATGTGGTGGAGGTACTCAACCGGTTTTTTGAAACCGTGGTGCCGGTGATCTTCAAACATGGCGGCATGCTGGACAAGTTTTTAGGAGACGGGGTTATGGCGGTGTTCGGTATACCGGATACAAAAGATACGGACCCGGTAAAGGCGATACAGTGCGCCGTAGATATTCAAAAAAGCATGCAGGCGCTCAAGGAAAGGCTTCAGGAAGACGGACTTTTTCCCATAGAAGTGGGGGTCGGCATAGCTACAGGGGTGGTTCTGGCAGGCAACATCGGCACGAAGGAACAGATGAACTACACGGTTATCGGAGAACCCGTGAACCTGGCACAGCGGCTCGAATCCATCAGCAGACCGGGAGAGATCGTTGTTTCGAGCGTGACCACCTCGATGATACCCAAGGGCGTAGACGTAGACGTTGAATTCGAACCAATGGGGGCGATCCATGTCAAGGGTATTTCGCGAGAAGTGAATCCGCTGAGAATTTTAACCTGATATCGCACATTATATTCATAAAATAAATCAGTACCAGCTTCTCCTCTTTTCCTGCTTTCAAAAATGAGCCGTCATTCACTATTGCCTTGACATGACTTGGTGCTCAGGGGTATATCTATCCATTAATCAAAACAGTCAAAAACCCGAGTGTTTTCGGCTGTCCATACACAAGGAAACGGATATATACTAACAAGGAGGGTAATATGGATTTGAGAGATGCCTATTTTGTAGATGGCGTTCGTACGTGGTTTGGCAAAGCCAGGCCAAACGGTTTTTACTGGACCACCCGTGCTGATGACATGGTGAACAAAGTCATGCTGGAACTTCAGAGGAGAAACCCCGATGTCCCTTGGGATCAGGTAGATGACAATATCTGGGGGGCAACGACCCAGTCAGGCGACCAGGGAACCACCATGGGCAGGACAACTGTTTTTACAGCAGGTCTGCCGGATAATGTTGCCGGTTTCTCTGTTGACAGGATGTGTGCAGGCGGCATGACCTGCCAGGCAATTGGCGGCGCATTTATTAAAACCGGCTGCGCCGACATCATCATAGCCGGCGGTGTCGAGCACATGGGCCACCACCCCATGGGAGCAGAGGCTGATCCGAATCCCAGGATCGTAAGCGAAAAGATGGTGGAGCCCAAATATTTCAACATGGGTGTCACTGCCGAGAAACTGCATGACTGGATGCCGGAAAACGGCGAACAGCCAGTGAGTAAAGAAGAAAGTGATGAATATGCTCTCATGGTAACCAACAGATATTTTGATGCACTGGATAAGGGGTATTATGACAAACATGTAGTAAACATGGCGGTCTTCACTCCGGACGGCTGGAAGGTTGCAAATAAAGACGAGCAGGCCAGACGCGGTGCAACCATTGAGGGCATGCGGAATCTGCCAACACCGTTCAAAAAGGCAGGCAGAGTTACAGCTGGGAATTCCTCAGGACTGAATGACGGGGCGACCGTTTCGTTGATCATGTCAGGTCAGAAGTGCAAAGAACTCGGCATCAAGCCGAAGATGAGGCTCATCGGCTCTGCCTTTGCAGGCGTTGATCCGACCATCATGGGCTGGGGCCCGGTACCGGCAACGGAAAAGGTCTTGAAGAACTTCAATTTCGATTTCAACAAGCTTGATTACATAGAGCTTAACGAGGCCTTTGCCGTCCAGGCAGTAGGATTCATGAAGCACTTCGGCATGAAGCTTCCTGAAGACCCACGGTTGAATCCTTATGGCGGGACCATTGCTGTCGGGCATCCGCTGGCAACCTCAGGAGTGAGGCTCAGCGTACAGTTGGCCCAGGATTTCGAGATGAATCCTGATGCAAAGTACGGTCTGTGCACCATGTGCGTGGGTCTTGGTATGGGCGGCGCTACCCTGTGGGAAAGCATGGTAGGCAAAGAGTTATAGGAGGTTCGTGATATGGCTAAGTATGTTACCGAATGCAAATTAAACTTTTATGAATCAAAAAAGGCAGGAAAAATCGCTATCGTAACCATGGACAATGGCGAAAACTATAGGGTACCAAATACGTGGGGCGCCGAAGCGCTTGAGTCTTTGAACAAGGTACTCGATATCGTTGAGGCTGATGCTGATGTCAAGGGATGGCTGCTTACCGGAAAACCCTTCATCTTCAATGTCGGTGCAGACATCATGAGCGTTGATCCTTCATTATCCCGTGATGATGCTGTTGAAATCGGCAGAGTCGGACATGCCGCGTTTAAGCGGATCATGGATCTTTCGATCCCGACACTGGCCGCCATCAACGGAGCTGCAATGGGCGGCGGTACTGAAGTCGGTCTGTACCACGACTACCGCACCATCGCAGAGAGCCCGGGCGGGTGCGATCACTATGCACTGCCCGAATGTTTCCTGAATTTGGTGCCAGGATGGGGCGGAACCCAGCTGGTAACCAAACTGGTCGGTCCGGAAAAGGCCATTGAGCTCATTATCAACAATCCTCTGAGCATGAACCGCATGATCAATTCCAAGAAGGCCTTCAAGATGGGGCTGGCAGACAAACTCTACAAGCCTGCAGAGTTTATGGATGAATCCATTGCACTCCTGGAAAGGATCATTGCCGGTGAGGAAAAGATCGAGCGGAAGGCCGTGGATCCGAAGATGAGCGATGAGCTTTACAACAATACAAAGCTTGCAATCCAGGGTAGGGTTCATTCCGGGGCGGTTGCTCCGTACAGGGCTCTCGATCTGATCAAGGGTGCTGCCGAGTGGTCCTGGGATGAAGGCTTTGAACAGGAAAGCCAGACCCTGGCGGATATGATCAAGTCGAATCAGCTTCTATCAAGCATCTACGCGTTCGACCTTACCCAGCGCAGGGCCAAGAAGCTCCCGGGAAGACCACCGAGAGAGGTAAAAGGTTATAAGATCAACAAGATCGGGGTTATCGGTGCAGGCTTGATGGCTTCTCAGATGGCGTTGCTGTTTGCCCAGAGATTCGAGTGCCCTGTAGTGATGAAGGATATCAAGCAGGAGTTCGTTGACAAAGGCTTGAGCTATGTCAGGGAGCAGTTGAACAAGAGGGCCGAGAAGGGCCGCATGAGCGCTGCCGATGCCAAGTGGGTCGGAGAAGATCTCATTACCGGAACCGTCACCTATGACGGATTCGAAGACTGCGATTTTGTGATCGAGGCGGTATTCGAAGAGGTCGGCATCAAACAGAAGGTATTCGGTGAGCTCGAAGAAGTCTGCAAGCCCGAATGTCTCTTCCTGACCAATACCTCGTCCCTTGACATCACAGAGATGGCGAAGTTCCTCAAGGATCCCTCCCGTGTTGTGGGATTCCATTTCTTCAACCCGATCGCCATGCTTCCGCTCGTTGAGATTATCAAGGCGGAAAAAACCAGCGATGTCGTTCTGGCAACTGCCTTTGATATCGCCAAAAGGATCAAGAAGACCCCGGTTCTCGTCAAGAACGCCCCGGCATTCCTGGTCAACAGGATACTGCTTGCCTGGATGGACGGCATCTTCCAGTGCATCGACGAAGGTGCGGATTTCATGCAGGTGGACAACGCCTGTGTGGATCTGGGCTTCCCCATGTCTCCGTTTACTCTGGCAGGCCTCGTGGGCCCGGCCATTTCTCTCCATGTACAGGAAACCCTCAACGCTGCATGGCCTGAGAGATTCCCGGTCAGCGAAGGGCTCAAGAACCTGGTGGCAAAGGGCAAGAGGAATCTGCTTACCTTTACCGAGACCGGCATCGACGTAGATCCCGAGATCAAAGAAGGCTGGCCGCAGGGCGACAAGAGCTTCACCGACCAGGAGATCAAGGACCGCGTCATGGAGCGCGTTGCCCTGGAAGTCGATCTCATCCTCAAAGAGGGCGTGGTTGCAAGTCCCAAGGATGTGGATACCGGTGTGATCATGGGTGCAGGCTGGCCATTCTTCATGGGCGGCGTTACCCCGTATCTGGATCAGCAGGGTTACTCCGAGAAGGCCAGTGGCCGGAAATTCCATGGTGAGAATCCATTAGAGACGGCATAGGATAACTATCGGTTCTATTCCATAGGGAAACACGGTTGGGCGGCGCTTATGCCGCCCAACTTTTTATCCTTGACTTTAACAAAGGATTGCTTTAGTTCAATTTGTACCGAATACAATTGTAGTGTATCTTCATTTATCTGCACCACATCACTTCCATTAGCCGAAAGGATAAGATATGCATTTAGAAGATTTAAAAAAAGTGGAGCCCAAAGAGCTTCTTGAGGCAGCCAATGCGCTGGAGATAGAGGGTTCCGCCACGTTGACAAGACAGGAACTCATCTTTGCCATCCTCCAGGCTCAATCTGAAAAAGATGTATACATATCAGGACAGGGTATACTCGAGATTCTCCCGGACGGGTTCGGGTTCCTGCGCTCCGCCGATTACAGTTATCTGCCCGGTCCTGACGATATCTATGTCTCCCCCTCACAGATCAGGAGATTCAACCTCAAGAACGGAGACGAGGTGCGGGGTCAGATCCGCCCGCCGAAAGACAATGAACGCTACTTTGCGCTGCTGAAACTGGAAACCATAAACACCGAAGCTTCAGAAGAGGCGAAACACCGGGTGCCGTTTGTCAATCTTACCCCCTTGTATCCGGACGAAAAATTTACCCTTGAAACAACCACGGATAATCTTACCGGTCGGGCTTTGGACCTGCTCTCTCCCATCGGCAAGGGCCAGAGAGGAATTGTGGTATCACCTCCCAAGGCCGGTAAGACCATGATGCTTCAGAATATAGCAAACAGCATTACCGCGAACCATCCTGAAGTCGTTCTTATGGTCCTGCTCATCGACGAGCGCCCTGAAGAGGTTACCGACATGCAGCGTTCGGTAAATGGAGAGGTGGTTGCCTCGACGTTTGACGAGCCGGCATCACGGCACGTGCAGGTGGCCAGAATGGTGATGGAAAAGGCAAAACGCCTTGTTGAATACAAAAAGGACGTCGTAATTCTCCTGGATTCTCTCACGAGGCTTGCCCGTGCGCATAATACCGTATGTCCTCCTTCAGGAAAGCTCCTCTCCGGAGGAATCGATGCCAATGCCCTGCAGAAACCGAAGCGGTTTTTCGGTGCGGCACGCAATATCGAGGAGGGAGGAAGCATAACGATTATCGCCACGGCACTGGTGGATACCGGGTCTCGAATGGACGAGGTCATCTATGAAGAGTTTAAGGGCACGGGTAATATGGAGATTCACCTCGATCGGTCCATTATGGAGCGGAGAGTGTTCCCGGCCATCGATATTTCAAAATCCGGGACGAGAAAAGAGGAACTTTTGCTGCCAAAAGAACAGTTGGACAGGATCTGGATACTGAGAAAACTCCTCAGTCCGCTGAATCCCATCGACAGCATTGAATTTTTACTGGACAAATTATCCAAGACAGATAATAATGCCGACTTCCTGGAATCAATGAATAAATAGGGAGCAAGAACAATGAAAAAAGATATACATCCTGAGTACTTCGATACTACGGTTACCTGTGCCTGCGGAAACAGCTTCAAGACCCGTTCCACCAAAGAGGATATACGGATCGAAATCTGCAGTGCATGTCACCCCTTCTACACCGGTCAGCAGAGGCTTACCTCCGTAGCAGGGAAAGCAGAGTTGTTTAGAAGAAAATACGGAGATTATCTCAAGAAGACTACCAAGTAACCTTCTTGATACATACCTATGCTGGAAAATTTAAAGGAGATCGAGGTCCGCTACAACGAACTTTCCGATCTTCTGGCTGATTCAGACATTCTGCAGGACCATGCCCGGTATTCCGAGATTGCCAAGGAACATGCAGGCCTTGAAGACATCATGGTGCCCTACCGAAGGCTCAAGGTCATTCTTGAAGAGATCGAAGAGCAGGAAACCATGCTGGAAGACCCGGACCCGGACATGCGGGACCTGGTCCGAGAGGAACTTTCTGCATTAAAGGATGAAGAGCAGGAACTCGAAAACACGCTCAAGCTCCTTTTTATTCCCAAGGACCCCAACGACAACAAAGATGTAATCCTGGAAATCCGCGCAGGAACAGGCGGGGAGGAAGCAGCACTGTTTGCTGCCGACATCTTCCGGATGTATACGCGATATGCCGAGGTAAAGCACTGGAGCGTTGAGATCTTGAACATCAATGACACGGGCATCGGTGGGATAAAAGAGGTTATCGCCGGAATTAAAGGAAAAGGCGCCTTTGCCCGGTTCAAGTATGAAAGCGGTGTTCATCGGGTACAGCGCGTTCCTGCCACCGAGGCGAGCGGAAGGATTCACACCTCTGCCGTTACCGTAGCCGTCCTTGCCGAGGCTGAAGAGATCGATCTGGAAATAGATTCCGGTGATTTGCGGATCGATACGTTCAGATCGTCGGGGGCTGGTGGACAGCATGTGAACAAGACGGATTCAGCCATTCGCATCACACATATTCCTACCGGGATCGTGGTCTCCTGCCAGGATGAAAAATCCCAGCACAAGAACAAGGCAAAGGCCATGAGGGTGCTTAGATCCCGGATACTGCAGAAGATGCAGGAAGACATGGATAAGGAGATAGCCTCTCAGAGACGGTCCCAGGTGGGGACCGGCGACCGGAGCGAGCGGATACGCACCTATAATTTTCCCCAGGGAAGGGTCACCGATCATCGTATCAACCTTACCCTGCATAAACTGCCCCAGATTCTCGAAGGGGATCTCGAAGAGCTTATTGATGAGCTCGCCACCCATTATCAAGCCGAAGCCCTCAGCAGTGCCGGGAGATAATCCGTGGGATGGACCATCAGGTCGGTACTTTCCTGGTCTAAAGAGTATCTTCATGAAAAGGGCATAGAAACCCCCCGGCTCGATACCGAGCTTCTTCTCGCCAAAGCCCTCACCCTCAAACGCATCGATCTGTACCTGGATATGGACAGACCGCTTATGGAGGATGAACTCGGGGCATACCGGGGACTCTTACAGAGAAGGGCAAGCAGGGAGCCCACAGCGTATATACTCGGAGAAAGGGAATTTTATTCCCGGTCGTTCCTCGTCAATAATCACGTGCTCATTCCGCGACCGGATACCGAGCTGCTCGTGGAGCAAACCATTCTAAGAGCCCCGCACAACGGAGAGATACTCGAACTGGGGGTGGGTTCCGGTGCGGTAATCGTCTCTGTTCTTGCCGAGCGGGAGGATCTCAGCGGGATAGGCAGTGATATCAGCGCACAGGCAGTGGGTGTTGCACAGGAAAATGCCCTGGCCCACGGGGTTTCAACAAGGGTGCGGTTCTTTGTGGGTGAGAGTTTCGCGGCCGTGAAAGCCCGATTTCCCCTGATTGTCATGAATCCTCCCTATATTTCTCTCACCGAGGCACCCTCTCTCCAGGAGGATGTGATCCGCTACGAACCCCACAGTGCCCTTTTTGGTGGAAATGACGGCCTTGATATAATAAAAGAGGTTTTATTGAATGTACGGGAGCATTTGAGTCCAGGAGGAGTGTTCATCATGGAGGCAGGATATCGGCAAAAGGATGCGGTGGAAGAACTGGTGAGATGTGCCGGCGGGATACGTACGGCAGCGTGGATAAAAGATCTCTCCGGGATTGAGCGGGTGATATTCGTGGAGCGCAGCGATGGATAAATTTATCATCCAGGGCGGCAATCCCTTAAAGGGAGAGGTGTTAATCTCCGGTGCAAAGAATGCGGCCCTGCCGATTCTGTGTTCATCCATCCTGGCCGACTCACCGTGCACCTACACCAATATCCCCGCGCTTCGAGATATCAGCTCAATCACCAAAGTGCTCGCCACGCTCGGGCTCGGTATCGAGAGGCCGGAAAAAGGATGCGTGGTGGTAAACCCCGCAGAGGTTATCTCCTGTGAAGCCCCGTACGAACTCGTCAAGAGCATGCGTGCCTCAATCCTGGTGCTCGGGCCGCTCCTTGCAAAACACAAAAAGGCAAAGGTGTCTCTGCCCGGAGGATGTGCCATCGGTGTCCGTCCCATCGATATGCATCTCAAGGCTTTGAGCAAGATGGGGGCGTATATCACCATCTCCCACGGATATGTTATGGCTTTTGCCGAGGGGCTCAAGGGCGCAAGGATACTGTTCGATACCCCGACCGTAGGCGGGACCGAGAACATCATGATGGCGGCAACCCTGGCAGAAGGGACCACCGTTATCGAAGGAGCCGCAAAGGAGCCTGAGGTGGTGGACCTGGCCCAGGCACTCATACAGATGGGGGCCCATATCGAGGGAGCAGGCCGGAGTACGATCACCATAGAAGGTGTACCCTCCCTGTCGGGGCTTGACTATGAGGTCATCCCGGACAGGATAGAGGTGGGCACCTTTCTCATTGCCGGAGCCATCACGAAAGGAGAACTCGTTATCAAGGGGGCACGGATGGACCATGTCGTGGCCATCGTGGAAAAACTCTGCGACATGGGGGTTGAAATCACCCAGAGAGAAGACGGGAGCATCTACGTGAACGGAAAAGGAGACCTTCGGCCCGCCCTGGTGGAGACCGTCCCGTATCCAGGATTTCCCACGGATATGCAGGCACAGATTATGACCCTGGCGTGTATTGCACAGGGTGTTTCGAGAATTACGGAAAACATCTTTGAAAACAGATTCATGCATGTGCCGGAACTCATGAGGATGGGTGGGCATCTCGAGGAGAAGGGCAATACCGTAATGGTTCAAGGGGTCAAGCAATTCCAGGGGGCCTCGGTCATGGCAACGGATCTGCGGGCCTCGGCGAGTTTGGTTCTGGCGGCACTCAATGCTCAGGGATATACGGAGATAAGGCGGATTTACCACCTTGACCGGGGATACGAAGAACTTGACAAGAAGCTCAATCAACTCGGGGCCCAGGTAAGAAGAGAGAGGGGTGGATTGTGATGGAGGTCATCAATACGCAGGAAGGCTCGTGGCAGGACAGGCTGAATTCGATATTGGCGCGTACCCGGCTGGTCCCTGACGAGGTGGATGAAGCTGTTCGGGACATCATAGCCGCCGTGAAAGATACGGGGGATGCGGCGCTTTTTGACTACACGCAGAGGTTTGACGGATTCAATCCTGCTGAGGGCGGCATCATGATCACCCGCGATGAGATGGAAGAGGCGCTGTCACGTATTGACGGGGATATCCTTGCCGCACTGCAAAAAGCTGCCTCCCGGATAGAAGAATTTCACCTCCACCAGAAAGAGGATTCGTGGACCATCACTCAGGAAAACGGCGTTTTGCTCGGGCAAAAAGTGACGCCCATAGACCGCGTGGGGATTTACATACCCGGAGGAAAGAACGCCTTTCCCTCCACCGTGCTCATGAATGTCATCCCTGCTAAAATTGCCGGTGTGGGCCAGATCGTCGTGGTTTCACCGACCCCCGGCGGGATAGTGAACGACTCCCTGCTCGCAGCCGCATATATCGCAGGCGTTGAAACCATATACAAAGTGGGCGGTGCACAGGCAGTGGCAGCTCTCGCCTATGGGACGGACAGTATCCCGAAGGTGGACAAGGTCGTGGGACCGGGTAATATCTATGTTGCCCATGCAAAAAGGCTCCTTATGGGAACAATCGGGATTGACGCCTTTGCCGGACCATCGGAGATCCTCGTTATTGCGGACGAGCATGCCGATGAACGCATGGTTGCCGCCGATCTTCTTTCCCAGGCAGAACATGATTCCATGGCCTCCTCCATTCTGGTAACCCCCTGTGCTTCCCTGGCGCAAGACGTTGTGAAACGCTGTGCTCTTGAGGCCGAGACCCTGCCGCGCTGTGATGTGGTCAACAACTCCCTGAAAAACCATGGGATATGCATCGTTACCCGTGATCTGGACGAGGCATTTCTCGTTGCCAATACCGTTGCACCCGAACATCTCGAGCTGATGGTGGCCGATGCATACGAACATATCGAAAAGGTGAGAAACGCCGGAGCCATATTCCTGGGGTATTTCAGCCCCGAGGCAATCGGCGACTATATCGCCGGGCCGAACCATACACTCCCCACCGGCTCTACCTCACGGTTTTCATCTCCCCTGGGGGTGTATGACTTTGTCAAACGTTCATCCATTATCGGCTTTAACCAAAAGGCAACCAGAGAGCTTGGCCCCATGGCCGTGAAGATTGCACGGGCAGAAAACCTGGAGGCACATGCACGATCTGTCGAAACTCGTCTCAAGTAACAACACCCTGAGAACCATTACGGATCTTTTTACAGAGGGGACCTACCTTGTGGGCGGGTGCGTCCGCGATATGCTGCTGGGCATCGAGCCGTCTGACTTTGATGTCGTTACCTTCTGCGACGTGTGGCAAAAAGCCCGGCAGATTGGGGACCGGCTGGCCTCAACGACCTTCTGGATGGACAAAGACCGGGGGGTTGTTCGCATTGCGCTCAAGGATTACGATCTGACCATAGATGTCGCGTCGCCAAAGGGAGCAGATCTTGTAGAAGACCTGAAAAAACGGGATATTACCATTAATGCCATGGGCTTTGACGTGTCAGCGGGCGAGCTCGTCGATCCTACAGGTGGCCTTTCTGACCTGGGCCACGGGGTTATCAGGATCATCTCTGAAGAGAATCTCAAAGACGATCCGCTGCGGGCGGTCAGATGCGTACGCTTTTCCGTCATGCTCGGGTTTGCCATCGTCGAGTCCTCGGCTGCCCTGCTGAAAAAGCATGCGTCGAAGGTGAAGACGGTTTCCCCCGAGCGGGTAAAGCAGGAATGTATGAAGGCGCTTAGCTATCCCTACGGGGCACGGTTCTTCAGCCTGATGGACAGGGTAGGCTTGATGGGAATGCTCTTTGCGCGGGATTCTTCATCCGGGCAGAGCCAGGGTTTGACCGGCTCACGGCCGGCTTTAATAATGGCATTCGAGATGGATGGTCTCATCTATGACGTCCACAAGCTGCTTGCCGGCATCGATGATATGCTTACCCTGGAGGTGGAAACCGGTTTGTCTCGCGCAGCGCTCCTGAGGCTGGTTACGGTTCTCTATGGAATGGGTTTTCCCTGGAGTACTCATGAGGGCACTGCCGGGACAGGCGCTGTTTCGCTCGCTATTGAGCAATGTGCTCGTGGGGCGAATGCGTTCTGCCGGTCTTTTCGGTTTTCCTCGAACGCCCTCCAGATGGTACAGCGGACCATTGCATGCCAGGCAATGGTCCATGATATACTCATACGCAAGGATCTATCGGGAAGTTTACTTCATACGCTCTGCAGCGCGGCAGACCCGTTCCTCCCGGAGGTGCTTCTGCTTGCGCGGGCACGTCTCTCCTGGAATGGAGCTGCCATGGAAACTGCCCGGGAAGGCTCCCGCATGAAAGAGCTCATGGAGAAAGCCTGGAGCTATCATACGCATACCTACCTTGAGCACAAGCGTTCACCTCTCATGAGCGGCGAGGATGTCATGAACGCCCTTGGTCTCCCGCCGGGGCCGCAGGTGGGCAAGGTCCTGCATATAATAGAGATGGCCCGGGCCGATGGCGTCGTGCATACGCGCCGCGAGGCCCTGGATTATCTGCTCTCCATAGACCTGTAGCGCCTCTTTGCTGCCGGCCTTTGCATCCGCCGGAAAAGTCTCGGGGAGGCAAGATGTGTGTTGATGGTTTCAATTCGAGTAGATCTTTGGTATAGAATGAAGGCATGAAAGTCGAATCGTGGATGATAAAGGATCTTATCACCATAGGTCGCGATGCGGGCATTCGTGAAGCGATCATGGTCATGAAGAAGCATTCCGTTCGCCATCTTCCGGTGGTTGAAAACGGTCTGTTTGTGGGGCTGGTTACCCTGGGAGACTTGAAACAGGCGATTCTGGCTTCCATGCTTGAGACCCTCAAGGTCAATGATGTCATGCTCCAGAACCCCTATATGATTACCCGGGAAAGCTCTTTGGATGAGGCTGCCCGGATTATCTATGAACAGAACATCGGTTGTCTGCCGGTTGTGGAGGAGGGCAAGATCCTCGGAATCATCACGGTCAACGATATCCTCAAGGCCTTTATCGATATCATGGGGGTGCTCAAGGCCGGGGCACGGATCGATGTTATTCTCAAAAGTGTTCACGGCTCGTTCGATGAAGTGGTTTCCATTATCGAGAAGGAGGGCGGCTATATCATCAGTGCGGGCATGTCCATCAACGGGGATGAAAACACCCATCACTTCCGCATATCCGGTGGAAACACTGCGGCCATAGCAGAAGAACTGACCAATCTGGGGTATCGAGGCGTCAGGGTGATAGAGTAAGGCCCAAGCCAGCCAGCACCTCTTGGGCACCTATACCATCTAAGCAGAGCACCTTTATCCGGCCCTTTTCCCCCTGGGCTATGGAAATCTTGGATTTTGCAATATGCAGGCGTTTTGAAAGAAATTTTATCAGGGCCTTGTTCGCCTTGCCCTCGATGGGGGGCGCACTCAGACGAACACAGAGCCGGTCTTCTTTGATACCGTCTATACTGTCTTTCTTTGCATTGGGATGAATCTTACATTCCAGGGTTGTTGAGGCGCCATCACTTCTAATCCACATCTCCTATCTCCCTGATCCAGTTCTGGTAGGAGCTGAGGACCGATTTAATCTCGGAGATGAGCGAGGTCCTCTTTGCCTTCAGCTCGACGAGTTCCTGTTCGAGCGCTGTTTTACTGCGCTGTGCTTCCATGAGAACCTCGTTGGCCTTTTGCTGGGCTTCTTCAAGAATCTCGTTGCTCCTGGTCTGGGTTTCTTCAAGCCGGAGCTGCGCCTGTTCCTCGAGAGAAACTGCCTGCTTTTGTGCTTCTTCCACGATGGTGTTTCCCTGCTCCTGGGCTTTCTGGATTTTTTCGTCCGAGAACTGCTTGGCGGACAGGAAGAGGTCTTCAAGGTCTTTCTGCTTGTCCTTGAGGGTACTAAGTTCACTCTTGAGAAGGTTGTTCTCTTCCACGAGCTCTTCTAAGTCATCGCCGATATCGATCAAGAAATTGGTTACCTCATCCTTGTCAAACCCTGAAAGTTTACCCTTGAAGCGCTGTTCGCGTATCATTTCCGGCGTTAATTTCATCAGAAACCCCCTTGTAATTTTAACCTCACCCCTGTTGCGATAAGGCTTTTTGACACAACCATGTTAATAAACATGATGATAAACACGACCACCACGGGAGAGAAGTCAAACCCCCCGAATCTCAGCGGCAACCTCCTTCGAAGCCAGGAGAAAACAGGCGATGTCACGGCAGTAAGGAAACGCACAACAGGATTATACGGGCTCGGATTCACAAAGGTGATCAGGGCTGCGATGATCACGGCCCACATATAGAAATTCAGCAGGACAGATATCGACTGACCCAGCCCGATGAGGATATTGGGCAGGAGGTTTCCCTGTTCCATCAGCGATTGGACAAGAGCGGTATCCAGGAAGAGGATACCGGCGATCACAACAATGGGTGAAAGATCTATGCCGGATATGATCAGAGGGATCCGGCGTCTCAGCCATAAAAAAACCGGATCGACAGCGCTGCGCAGAAAACGGACGATGGGGTTATGAGGATCAGGATGTACCCAGGATATGAGTGCCCCGATAATGACAATCCATAAATAGAGGGTGAGCAGGATGTGAAAAATCTGGCCCAGCATCGGGAAAACATTGTTTGTTACATACATGCACGCCTCCATGATCAGATAAAAACCAAATATAGTACATCTATTGCCGATTTCATCCATCAAATGCAAGGTGTTTTCGTTCAGGGCAGGGTTTTTGCGCACTTCTTCCAAGGTCTTAACAACCACACTTGCTTTTCCGAATAAAGCTCTGATAAAACAACAAGAGTGAAGTTGAAAAAGGTTGAAATCAAGGGGTTTAAATCCATTGCAAAAAAGATTTCCCTGACGCTTGCAGAAGGCGTCACCTGTATTGCCGGGCCGAACGGGTGCGGCAAGAGCAATCTCATCGATGCCATCCGGTGGGCGCTTGGAGAGCAGTCCATCCGGTCTCTTCGCGCCGGGTCAATGAGCGATGTGATCTTTGCAGGGACCCAGGATACGTATCAGGGTTCCCTGGCACAGGTAAACCTTGAGTTTATTCGGGATGGGGGCTATTTCCCGAAATCTCTCGAGGGATTCGATGAGGTGTCCATCTCAAGAAGGCTCTACCGGACAGGGGAGAGCGTCTACTCCATCAATAATGTAAAGTGCCGCTTGAAGGATATCACTGATATCTTTCTCGATACCGGTCTTGACCGTCACGGGTATGCAATCATCGAGCAGGGCAAGGTCAAGGACATCATACAGTCGAAGCCCGAGGATATTAGATATATTATAGAAGAAGCAGCCGAGGTGGGTAAATTCCGGGTCAAGAGGGCCGATGCCATGAAAAGGCTGGAAGCGACCTCGAAGAATCTCGAGAGGATCCGGGACTTGTTGAGCGAGGTATCGCGCCAGAAGGATGATCTCAGGTCGCAGGCAAACAAGGCCAAAAGATACCAGGCTGTCAGGACCGAGATCAATGACCTGACCAGAGACCTGTGGGCATATGAGTTGAACGCGATAACCGCGGCCCAAAAAAAACTGGAAGAGGAAAAACAGGAACTGGATTCACAGATTCGCGGTTTTGAACGGCAGCACCAGGAATACGTAACGTTGATGGGCTCATCTGCGACGCGCCTGGCAGCACTGAAGGAAAAGATCGATGCTGCATCGAGTTCGCTGAGAGAGGCGAACTCGCGCACACTCCTGGCCCAGGGTGATATTGATGCGAATCAGGAGCGGGAAAAGGACATAGGCACTACGCTTTCCATGCTGCGGACCCGGGTGGATCAGATGAAGGGCGCGAGAGAAAAGGCTCAGGGGGAATACGAGGAAGGAAGCGCTGTGCTGAAAAACCTGTCCGATGAGATCGCCAGGGTGCAGGCCGAGCTGACAGAAGGTCAGGAAGAGGTGGAGGAGCGATATGTTGGGTATAAGGCCCTGGAGGATGATTACAACCAGGGACGCGCTGAGCTGTTTGATGCCATAGGCCAGGCCCGAGCCATTGCCCAGCGACTTTCATCCATGAATACCAGGTACCATGAGGTGATTTCCAGCACAAAGAAGCGCACCGAAGACCTTGACCGGATCAGGGAGAAGAAAGATGGGCTTACACGCCGATTGAAGGATGTGGAACAGTCCATTGACAGCATAAAAACCGCACAGGGTGAGATTGAAAGCGTGGTACAATCGGTGAGCGAAGAAACACAGGCCCTTGAGACAACGATCGCCAAGGAGGCACGCTTTGTCGTCGGCATGGAAAAGGACCATGCAGAACATGTGGCGAAGATCTCCATACTGGAGAGGATCATCAATGCAGGCTCGAAGGTGCCGTCTGAAGAGGCGAAGCGATCAAACGGGACACGCAAGGTCTTCGATACGCTCAAAGTTCACGAGGGGTATGAAGAAACCGTGGGGAGATCCATGGGAGAAGCCCTGGATTTTGTCATCATCCAGGATCTTGAAGAGGTTCCGGCTCTTTTGATGAGGGAGGATGCAAGCCCCGGATACATCCTCAAGCAACCGCATCTGAACGGCATCCTGAATCAAGCCCTGACAAAGGAGAGCGGCGTGATCGGTCCGTTGCGTGACTGTATGGAGGTGCAGGAGGGATTCGAGGATATTGCAAACGCCCTTACCCGGGACATGTGGGTTGTGGAGGATATTCACTGCGCCCTGGCGCTGTGGAAACAGGGGCTGAGATCGGGCAGTTTTGTGACCAAAGAAGGTATCATTGTCGAGCCCACAGGTGCGATACGCACAATGGCCGAGATGACGAAGTATGCGGAGAGCCTCAAGGCTAAGGCGGAAAAAGACGAACTCACGACACAGCTCCAGTCCCTGGAGCAAGCCATTGCAGAGGCCAAGACACGACTTGAGAAATTCAAGAGCGGGCTTGTAGCTCTCAAAGAGAAACACACCGAAGCGACACAGCAGGCAGACGTTCTCAAAAGGGAACAGGTGGCATTTGCTGAAACCAGGAATGAAACCCTGCGAGAACTTGAGCGGATCACAGAGCGGGAAGACTCCTACGGGCGGGACATAGCCGAATGGGAGGATATGGCGGGAAGGCTCCAGGGCGATATCAAAGAAATCTCTACGCAGAAAGATCGTATGGATGGGGAGATTGAGGCAAGCCAGTCCCGGATCAAGACGCTTGATGAGAAGAAACAGGCGGCAAAAGAGGTGTACGAAAAAGCTCAGGGAGCAATACAGACTCACATCTCCAGGTTGAACGAATTGAAGGTGACACATGCCTCCAGGATGGAGCGGGCACAGGGGATTCGAGAAAATCTGGCCAAGATGCTCCAGGAAATCGAAAAGGATAACCTGCGGATTGTAGAACTGCAGCAGACCGAATCGTCCATCGCCACTGCGCTTTCCAAATCACGTGCCGATCTTTCTCGTGCAGAACAGGATATCAAGGAGCTCGAGAAGCTTAAAGAGGAGCTGCTGCCGGAATTTGACGAGATGACGGACACGATGCATTCGCTGAGCGAAAGCAGGGATCAATGCAAGGATTCCATTGACCACCTGGAAAAGAGCAGGAATTCGTGCGTGCTCAAGCAGAAGGAACAGGAAATTTCCTTTGCCATGAGCAGGGAACGTCTGGAGTCGCGATTCGGCAAAGAGCTCCCCGCCGTGCCGGATTCTTTTTCTCCGGATGAGGCCCGGGAAAAGGCAGCAATGCTGGAAAAAAGAATCGAGCGGATGGGGCAGATAAATTTTGCGTCCATCGACGCCTATGAAAATGTACAGGGCAGATGGGATGATCTGCACCGGCAGTATGAAGACATCGTCCAGGCGAGTACGCGCCTGAAGGAGGTCATCGCCAACATTGAACGGCAGAGCACAAAGGCGTTTATGGCAACCTTCAAACAGGTACGGGCGAATTTCCAGGAAATATTTACCACGATTTTCGGCGGAGGAACGGCAGATATCGTGCTTACGGATAAAGAGGGCATGGAAGCCGGTGTGGAGATCTTTGCATCCCCGCCGTTCAAGCGGCTCAAGGCCATGACGTTGCTGTCCGAGGGGGAAAAGACGCTGTGTGCGCTGAGCTTTATCTTTGCCCTGTTCAAGGTGCGGCCGTCGCCGTTTTGTATCCTCGATGAGGTGGATGCCCCCCTGGATGATTCAAATGTCATTCGCTTCAATCGTCTCATCAGATCCTTTTCCAAGGATTCGCAATTCATCATCGTGACCCATAACCGCTACACCATGGAGATGGCAGACATCATCTACGGGGTGACGTTCGACGTCCCCGGCATCAGCAAGGTGGTGTCATTGCTTTTGCAGGACATGGAAGGGTAATTTATTTCTCACGCAGAGGAAATTAATTTCCTTTTTTCTCTTATTTCGGGTAAAATATCGGCTAGTTCCCGGCAAAAAGCTGAGCACGCATATTGCAGGAGAGATATGAAAGGAAAAGGGTTATGCCACGTGTCATTGCCGTAACATCAGGAAAAGGTGGAGTCGGAAAAAGCAATTTCGTGCTCAATGTGGGGATCAGCCTCGCCATGATGGATACCCGTGTCCAGATACTCGACGCTGACCTGGGCCTTGCCAATCTGGATGTTTTGATGGGGATAAGGCCCCACAGCACGCTGGAGGACGTTATCTTCGGCAAGCAGGACCTAAATGATATCATTATCGAAACGGATTATAAAATTGAATTGATCCCCGGCTGTTCAGGCACACAGGACATGGCGGACCTGTCAAAGGAACAGATACAGGAGCTGGTAAAGAAGGTGAGCAGGGGGTCAAAGGAAGCCGACTGTCTCCTGGTGGATACCGCAGCGGGCATCTCGACCGGTGTTATATCCTTTCTCATGGCCGTTCCAGAGGTAATCGTGGGGGTGAGTTCCGAACCTACCAGCCTCACAGACGCATATGCCTTAATCAAGGTGCTCAAGAAGAACGGATATTCAGGCAGGATATCCATGTTTTCGAGTATGGTAAAGAACAGCGCATCAGGGCATGTGATCTACAAGAAGATCGCATCGGCGGCCAGGCGGTTTCTCGATACACCGGTGGGGTTTTTAGGGAGCGTGTACTACGATGAAAAGCTGACCAGGGCCGTGACCGACCAGGTACCGGCCATTGTACGGTTCCCCACCTCAAATATATCCAGGTGCTATCGTGTTATTGCATTGACCCTGCTTGGCCAGAACAGCGTGCAGACCGATTACGATAAATTCTGGACGCGACTGGTCAATATGATCACGAAAGGACCGAGGGCCAAGACCGTCAAGGCAGTAGCGTTCAAGGGGCACAATGGTGAAGGCACCATCGAGGACACCATTCATAACATCCTGGACGAGCAGCGCAGGACCCGGTTTTTGCTCGAGCGAATCCTGGCAACGATCGAGCATGATGTTGATTCATCCTGCTCGAAACAGCCCCTTCCCTTGTGATTACCCGCATAGATACTCCCACTGGAAAACTCTGGATCTGCGGTGATTCCAACGCCGTAACCGCCGTCAGCTGGAGCGTGATCGAAGGCCTGGAGGATACCGGTGCGCTGAACTGGATCACCTCGGCTCTGGAAGGATACTTTGCGGGTAAAATTCAGACATTTCCCGGCGGATTGTGTTTTCCCGGCGGGACGCCTGTCTGGTCGCGGCAGAGCACACAAGCTGACCCGATGACGCTTTTTCATAACATCCTGTGTGCCATGTCCCACATCCCATACGGCCGGACTGCCGCCTATTCCGACCTGGCCTTAACGCTGGGAAACAAAAATCTTGCCCGGGCCGTGGGACAGGGGTGCAAAAAGAACCCTTTGCCGGTTATCGTGCCCTGCCACAGGGTAGTGGGAAAACACTCGCTGGGGGGATTCAGTTCGGGAATAGACCGGAAGAAAATCCTCCTCAAGCTCGAAGGGGCCTGCTGAAGATCCGCATAAAAAATCTCCCGGCAGAAAAAACGCAGTCCCTGAATCCGGTTACCGGATATCCTTCATCCGGGTCACGTCGTCGAGGATGGGAAATGGGACATTAATCCGAGGAAAACCACAACACACTAATATATTTACCTATACATATATTTGACAAAACATACTTGATGGCATATTAATATTCCATGGAAAAACTACTTGAGACAGTATCTGATACTGAAAAACAACTGAGAATACATCGTGTAGCTTTAGGGCTTGGATATATTGCCGTTCAGCTTGAAAATGGTCACGTGGGTCTGAGTGCGAATATTGTGCATACCAGGACAACGAACTGCACCGTCTTCAAAAAAGCGGGCACACTCAGAGGTTCCTCGGTAGGCGATGTTCTCGCCTTGGGGATGAAGACGGAACTGCTGCCCCGGGCCATTTGCCTGGCAACCATCAATGCGCTGAAAAATACCGAGGGTTGCGGGCAGGATGCTGATGTTTTTGATCAAATATCCATACAATCAGGCGATCGTGTTGCCATGATCGGGTTAATTGAACCGATTGTCAAGATGCTTACGGACAAGGGATGTGAGGTGAGTGTCTATGAGCACAGATCCGTGGATCATCCGCTTGTAAAGGATGCGGAAACCCAGGAGACGACCTGTGCCCAGGCTGATATCGTTATTGTCACCGCAACCTCGATAATAAACAATACATTTGAGAATATCATCAAAAACTTGGGGACATCACGTGAAGTAATCCTCATGGGACCATCCACGCCCATGGTGAGGGAAAGGTTTTTACCAACCCCGATAACGTATCTTGCCGGTTCTGTGGTAGTTGATCCGGAAAAAACCCTTGAAATTGTAATGGAAGGAGGGGGCACGCAGGCATTGTATCGTTACAATGCCATTAAAAAGACGCAGCTGGAGGTACATCCATGAAGCCCCTGATCGATTTACATGAGCGCACAATAAAATATCTGCGGATTTCCGTAACCGACCGGTGCAATTTCAGGTGCAGGTACTGTATGCCGGAGGGAGGAATTGACTGGCTTTGCCATGAGAAGGTCATGCGGTACGAAGAATTTCTCCGTATCCTCAAGGTATGCATTCCCCGGGGCGTTGAAAAGGTTCGTATCACCGGAGGGGAGCCTCTGGTAAGGAAAGGGCTGACCGCATTTATCGAGTCCGCAAAGCGTATAGAGGGATTGCGCGAGCTCTCTCTGACCACAAACGGCGTTATGCTGTCATCTATGGCCCCCGGTCTGAAAAGAGCCGGTCTGGACCGGGTTAATATCAGCCTCGACACACTGGACAAGGAGAAATTCTCCTTCATCACCAGGGTCAATGCCTATGACAAGACCATGGAAGGGATTAAGGCAGCGCTCGAGCACGGATTTTCCCCGGTGAAGATAAACGTCGTTGCCATCAGAGGCTTTAATGACGATGAAATTCCCGCGTTCGCAGATCTGACCAGGAACAACCCCATAGAGGTCAGGTTTATCGAGCTCATGCCCATGGGATGCGCTGCCAAGTATGGAGATCATGAGGTCATCAGTTCTCCCGAGATCATTCGGATTATCGAGGATCACTATGGAGAGATGGAACCGGTGGAATATCTGCACGGACCTGCTGAGGTATTTCGCATCAAAGGCGCGCAGGGAAAGATCGGCCTGATAAGCGCCATGAGCGAAACCTCCTTTTGCAGCACGTGCAATCGTATACGGATTACGGCTGACGGACATTTGCGGCCCTGCCTGTTCTCCGACGAACAGCTCGATCTGCTCACCCCCATGCGTAAAGGCATCAGCGATAAGGATCTGGAGGCATTGATCGAGGAGGGTGTCAGGATGAAACAGCGCTCCCACGGTATGTGTATCGGGAAATATGCACTCCCCGATCAGGGCTGTGAGACGCTCATGAGTAGCATCGGGGGCTAGAGGGCTATTGATTCAGCTGTTTTTTTGCTGAATCAATGAGCCTGTTGAACGAGATCAGATCCTGCTTGAAGAGGATCTTGTTGGTATTCAGAAACAGCAAACCTGTTTTCTTGTCGGGATCTTGGTTGTTTGATGACCACACAACCCTGCAGTACAGGGAAATATCCTGATCGTTGTCCGGCTGATCGATTGCAAGACGCACGACAGAGCCGATCGGGAAACCTGCTCCTTCAATGCAGACACCTTCCTCGCATGCGTTTAAAACGGCAACGCGCTTGACCGTCTCCTTGAGTTCTATGGATCCGTTCACATTCGCAAGATTTAATCTCTCCAGGGTTCGTTTTTCCTTCTCACTACGCATGTTATCGAAAATACATCGAAAAGACAGTCTCTGTCAAGTCTCGATCCTGCATTGGCATGCCGGGGTGTGCCAATGCCGCCATTGAGGTGTCCGGCTCACTTCATTTGCAAAAAGTGGTATATCCATTATTATACCTATAACAAATACAGAAGATTTCCTCATGTGCTGCCTGCTTTGCGAGGGAATATCCGCCTGCTCAGGAGGAAAGACAGGGGGGATGCATGAAGAGAGATATTGAGGGTATGTCTTCCAGGGGATATGATGTCCTGGTGATCGGCGGCGGGATAACCGGGGCGTTTGTTGCGTGGGATGCGTCGCTTCGCGGTCTGAAGGTGGCGCTGGTGGACAAGGGTGATTTCGGCGGGGCAACATCAGCTGCTACCTCCAAACTCATTCACGGCGGTCTGCGTTATTTAAAGACCCTAGAGGTGGGTCTTGTGCGGGAATCTCTGCAGGAGAGGCGGATCATGGAGATCATCGCCCCTCACCAGGTCTATCCGCTACCGTTTGTTTTCCCTGCGTATGGCTGGGGCAAGCGGGGATTGCCGGCCGCAATATCCGCCATGATCTTTTATGACACCCTTTCCTATGATCGAAAATGGATCAATGACGACGACAAGAAGATCCCCGGTCATGAAAAATTCTCTGCAGAAGAAATACTCGAGATGGAACCCATCCTCGACCCCACGGATCTCAAGGGCGGCGTCATCTATTACGACTGCCAGATGTATAATTCCGAGAGGCTCACCCTGGAACCCATCCTGTCTGCAGTGGAATACGGCGCGGATGTTGCCAACTACGTGTTGGTCGAAGAACTCCTCAAAAAAGGCAATGACATCGAAGGGGCTCAGGTGAGGGACGTGATGAGCGGAAAGGCGTACGACATCAGGGCCAGGGTCACGGTGAATGCAGCCGGCCCATGGGCCGATCTCATGCTCGCCAAGATCAGGGGCAGGAAACATCGCGGTCTCGTCCGCTCCAAGGGTATTCATATTATCACAAGACCCCTGCACAAAGACCATGCCATGATCCTCCAGACCGAAAGCGGGAGGCATTTTTTCATTATTCCGTGGCGGGGGCACAGCCTTATCGGCACCACCGACGTGGTCTACAAGGGAGATCCTGATAAATTCAAGGTCACGCATCAGGACATAACCGACTTCCTCGATGAGATAAACAAAACAGTCCCTGCTGCGAGGCTTACCCAGAGCGATGTCCTGTTCCAGTACGGGGGGCTGCGGCCCATCGTGGAAAAGGAGACGAGCGTGGAGGTGGAGGTCTATGATGCCTCGAGAAAGTATGAGCTCTATGACCACGAGGCTGATGAGGGGGTGCGGGGATTTGTCACCGCTATCGGCGGAAAGTATACCACTGCGAGGAATATGGCGCAGCAGCTGGTGGATATTATCATTACGAAACTTGGGATGAAACCCGTGGCATGCCTCACCCATACCACCCCGCTCTACGGCGGTGAGATGGGCCGGTACGCGAGCTTTGTGCAGCGGGCCAAAAAATCCCCGCCCGAGCATCTCTCTGACGAGATTGTGGAAAACCTGTGCCGGAATTACGGGTCAAGATACCTCGATGTCATCAAGACGGCGAAGAAAAAACATCTGGAAAAGGTCTGCGACAAGTTTCCGGAGATCATGGCAGAGGTTATCTATGCCATGGATACAGAAATGGCGGTCTCTTTATCCGACGTGCTCTTCAGGCGTACCGGCCTGGGCACACTGGGCAACCCCGGTACAGAGGTCATCGAAAAGGTTGCCGATGTGATGGCAGGCGAGCTGAAGTGGAAGAAAGCGCAGAAAAATAAAGAAATTGAACAAGCGCTCGAGGTGTTCAAACCAGTGAAGTGATCGGCGGGTTCTCCCCGGCAAAAGACAGGTATGCCTTCACTTTTTTCTGCGGGTGAAAGGCTTCTTTGTTGCCTTGTCCTGGCATATAAAACCTTGCAAAACCCCGGAAGCCCTGACTATGATGCCATACCTGCAAAACCGGCTTGGCCGGAAAACTAACTTCGAAAGGGGCAAGACAACAACCACCATGAAGGACCATAAGATACTCCTGGTCAATCCCTGGATATATGACTTTGCCGCATATGATTTATGGGCAAAACCTCTGGGGCTGCTTTCGCTCGGGGCCCTGCTTCGCAGAAACGGCTGCGAGGTGGCGTTTCTCGATTGCCTGCAAAACCCTCACCCGTTCATGAACGACAAGGCACCCAGGGTGATGCCCTGCGGAGATGGCAAGTTCTACCGTCAGATCATCGATCGTCCGGCCCCGCTGAGAGATATTCACCGGCGCTACAGCAGATACGGTATCAGCATCGAGGCCTTTATGCACGATCTCTCCCATATGGAACGGCCCGATGCCGTCCTGGTGACCTCGCTTATGACCTACTGGTATCCGGGAGTAATCGAGGCCATCAGATGTATCAGAAAGGTCCACGGAGATGTCCCGGTGATCCTGGGAGGCGTCTATGCCACGCTGTGCACAGAGCATGCACGAAGGTACTCCGGTGCGGATCACGTCATTGCCGGCGAGGGAGAGCTGCAGCTCCTGAGTCTTCTGAGCGACCTCTGGGGGGTATCTCCGTCATTCATACCGGACATGGATGATCTGGATTCTCTTCCCTATCCGTGCTTCGACCTCATCGAAGAGCCGAGATACATCTGCATTCAGACCTCGAAAGGGTGTCCCTTTCGCTGTACCTACTGTGCCTCGCACCGGTTAAACCCCACCGTGCGCAGGAGAAACCCCCTCAAGGTGGCTGACGAGATCTCCTGGTGGAACAAAACAACCGGGGTTAGAGATTTCGCCTTCTACGATGATGCCCTGCTGTACCGGCCCGAGGAATTTGCCTTGCCCCTGATGAAAGCGATCATCGGCAGGGGCCTGAACGTCAGGTTTCACTGCCCCAACGGCCTCCATATCCGCCCGATTACGAAAGAGGTGGCTGCTGCCATGTGGCAGAGCGGGTTTAAAACCATCCGGCTGGGCCTGGAGACATCAGATCCGGTGCGCCAGAAAAACACCGGCGGCAAGGTGACCAACGATGATTTTCTCCGCGCCATGGAACATCTCACCGGGGCCGGTTTCGATGCCGGAGATATCGGCGTGTATATCCTGTGCGGGCTTCCCCGGCAGAGGGCGCAGGAGGTGCTGGATGCCGTAGCCCTGGTAAAGGCAACAGGCGCATGGCCCATGATCACGGAATATTCTCCCATACCCCATACACAGGATTGGGAGGAGGCAGTTCAGATAAGCGCGTATCCCATCGCAGACGAGCCGCTGTATCACAATAATACGCTCCTTGCGTGCAGGTGGGAGGGGCTTACCTATGCAATGTACCGGGGGATCAGAAGGGTGGCGAGGGGGATTGACATCCCGGAGTCTTAAAGACGCGGCTTCAGTAATGGTACCATGTTCATTTTATGATCCCACCGCTGGACCGGAGTAGGTCAGGTTGCTCATCTACCGGAGGTGGGGGAGATATACCTGACACAATGTCTTTTTAAAATGGTTTTTTTATGTTCATTTCTTTGCGTGCTCACAATTCGGCAGAATCGCCGAAATGGACGCGCCCGCAGGGCGAGGGACATGGATGTCCCGAGTCAAAGAAACGAACCAAAAAAAGGGCGGTTCTATTTATCAAACTGCTTGGTTGTAGCTAACCGCGATAACCCTCAACTATCATGGGGCAGATATTCTTTTCTGGGCCATTAATTTGCAAACCCACGATCGAGTGCCTCTGTTGAGGGAGAATGATCGATCATCCGGAGTTGACTTTCTGTTTCAATGTAATTACAATGTACATACACATATGAAAAAAGGAGACTCTTTGTGAGGGCACGTGTGATAAAAATCGGCAATTCACAGGGATTGCGCATTCCAAAACTTATTCTTGAGCAAACAGGGATCACGGATGATGTTGAAATCGAGGTTGAGAAAAATCAAATTATCATCCGGCCTGTCAGGAAGGTTCGGGATGGATGGGATGACGCCTTCAAAGCGATGGGACAAGAGGGTGATGACGAACCGATCATCGAGGAGGATGCCATTTCGCATTCATGGGATGAAGAAGAATGGCAGTGGTGATAAAACGTTTTGATGTCTACCTGGTAAATCTTGATCCGACTGTCGGGTCTGAAATACAAAAGACCAGACCGTGCCTGGTTATATCACCTGATGAGATGAATCGTCACATCAGAACCGTAATCGTTGCGCCAATGACGTCTGCCGGCAAAGATTATCCAACTCGTGTATCGTGTGTTTTTGGGAAAAAGCAGGGCCAAATCGTACTTGATCAAATAAGAACTCTGGACAAATCAAGACTTACCAGGAAGCTCGGCACGATTGATTCAAAAGCCCAACTGGAAGTAGTTAACACGCTCCAACGGCTATTTGCATTCTGATATTCTTCTGGGTCGTGAATTTCAGCACCGAACCCTGGGTCCCCTTGAAGCCGGTGAGGGAAGGAGGGAAAAATCAGAAAAACGAGCAATTCTGTTTGAGCGA
>CAYRCP010000002.1:0-50608 GCA_964422755.1 uncultured Bacteriovoracaceae bacterium
GAAAGAGATTGGAGTGATGGAGTACTGGAGTAATGGAAAAAGACAGAAGCCAGAAGACAGACTGTCGGTGCCCTGAAGGAAATGCCCTTTGGGGTGCTTGTGTCTCAGGCTGTAGCCTGCAGGCTGTTAGACTGTTAGGCACTGTAGTCCCTTCATTCTATCTCCTGTCTTTAATTTTTTGCTAACAGCCTATGATCCTGTCTCCTGAACTGGGTTTCTCCAATACTCCATCACTCCACTACTCCATTTCAATATGTTCTTATTGAATGCCGCACGGTAATTGTGTAGGGAGATCATATGATCTCCACAAGACCTACCATCGGGATCGCTCTTGACAGCGGCGGGGCAATGGGAGGTGCCCATATCGGTGTTCTGGACGTATTGAGAGAGCACGACATCCCCCTTGACTTCATTGTCGGATCAAGTGCCGGAGCAGCTGTTGGTGCGTTCTATGCAACCGGGTCCCTTAATGCCTTCAGAGATATGATCTCAGATCTTTCTTTCACCGAGGCCCTGAGTTTTTATGCTGATCCCGTATTTCCCATATCAGGTCTGCTCGCAGGCAAGAAGGCGAGAAAGTTTCTCAGACACCTTGTGGGCGATGTACTCATTGAAGACCTGCCGATACATTATGTGGCGGTTGCTACGGATCTCCTTACCGGCGAGACCGTCCCCATAGATAAAGGCCCACTGGTGGATGCTGTCCTGGCCAGCATGTCCATGCCCGGCATTTTCAAACCAGTTGTCCACATGAACAGGCTTCTGACCGATGGTGGCGTCTCAAACCCGCTCCCGCTCGATATACTCAAATCCTTTTCGCCGGATATAACCATAGCCTGCAATCTCCATTCAAAAATGCCCGACATATTAAATTCAAACCGGAAAGAGGCCATCGTAAAGGCACAGCAAAGATCATCGAGGCATGATATTGATCTTCCCTCCTGGATAACAGACCGCCTGGTAAAAACCCTCGGTGCGCAAAAGGTCTTTGACGGAGTCCTGTCCTTCAGGAAGATCTTACAAAAAATCAATGAAGGCCAGGCGGAGATCATACGGGAAAGCGATCTTATCAGTGCATTTGCCGAACATCTTTATCACAGCAAGGACAAGATCAGCTCTATTATTGCAAACAGCTTTTCACGCAAAGACAAGGCCGCTACCCTCAACATCTTTGAAATCATATTGAGCGCAACCAATATTCAGCAGCACCAGAAAAACAAACTCATGCTGCTTTATGAACGCCCCGACATCCTGATCGAGCCTGATGTCACCGAGGTGCGCTCCCTCGAATTCACCAAAGGCGAGAGCACCATTGAAGAAGGAAGGCGCAAGGCTCTCGATGCCGTCGGGCAGATTCTCAAAATTATGGAAGAAAGAAAGCGGGTTATTGAACCTGGTTGATTTGCCCTGTTCACCGGTGATGAGTCTTTGGGTACGGCAATGACAACATCCATATTATGAGCAATTCTGCGGGTATGATGGATTATTTCAGACAATTCACAGGTTCGTAATGACGTCAAGCACGGCATCATAAGAGAATGCGGCAAGAAATCCGCGCCGGGTGATGAGCAGGTTACTTTACGATTCTAAGATTCGCCTGCTTGAGCCTTTCAGCCAGGGTGGTGATGATCCTGTTGCCGATTCCGGGGTTCTCCACCAGCAGCCTCTCAAGGCCGCCCTCCTGTACCGGGAAGACCTCTACCACGCTTTTGCCCACAGAACGAATCGTGGCGCCTCTCGGTTCATTCAGGATAAAACTCATCTCGCCGAAGTATTCGCCGGGATTTGTGATCAGACCGATACGAACGCCTTTTTTCAAAACCTCGAGGCCGCCTTCTGTCTGGAACAATTTGTATATTTCCGTGCCGTATGTCCCATCCTCGATAATTATCTGGCCATCTTCATATTCCCGAAGATCAAGGTTGATGGTTTCACTGTACGGGATGTTCGACTCAGCCACCGAGGTTGTCTGTTCGAGCTGAAGGTATGCAGACTGCAGAAGCATGTTGACGAGCGCCGGTTTTGAAAACACGATATCCTCGATGCATGCCGACTCATAGGTTGCCACTCGAGATGTTTTTGTAGCCTTTGCCGTCGTGCTGTAGGGGATGCCGCGATAGTAGTTCTCGAGACCGAATACATCATGATCAGAAAGGATACGTATCGGCTTATCCATCTGATATATCTGGATTTCTCCCTGCAGAATAGCATAGAAATATTCATGAGAGTCACCCTCACGGACAACGATCTCACCAGGTCTGAATTCTCTCACGTCCACTGCTTCGATGGGTCTAGGTTCCAGCATATCTCCCATTTCGGCATCCCGCAGGTGAAACTTAACACCTATTGGTGCATCAATGGCCAGAACTGAGAATGTTTCTTTATCATTGCATCCAGTTCCGGTCCTGATATCGCATCAATCTCAGATGAAGGAGCCCCTTTCATAACATCGACAACGCATGCTATGGATTCTTTTAATGCGCCCAGATTATAACCTCCTTCAAGCGCATATACAACAGGTGCAGATACCTTTGCAGCTGCATCCTGTATTATCCCTGCGATCGCCCCAAACCCCCGGGAGCTTAACTGCATCCCTCCAATGGGGTCTTTTCCATGGGCATCGAAGCCTGCCGAAACGAGTACCAGATCAGGCTCAAACGCCTCGATAATCGGTGAAAGGATATATTGGTACACCGCGATATAGTGCCCATCCTTCTGCCCTCCTTTCAGCGGGCAGTTAACGGTATACCCGATCCCCTGGGACTCACCCGATTCGGTCATGCTTCCTGTGCCGGGATAAAAAGGATATTGATGCGTAGAGAAGTAGAGCACATCCCTCTCGCCATAGAAACTTTCCTGTGTGCCGTTGCCGTGATGAACGTCAAAATCGACGATCATGACCTGCTTGATACCGTACGAGAGCATCGCTTTTCTTGCTGCAACAGCAACATTGTTGAACAGGCAGAAACCCATTGCAGAGCCTCTGCGGGCATGGTGCCCCGGAGGCCTTACAACTGCAAGCCCTGCGTGGACCTCTTTATTCAGGGCCATTTCCGTCAGCCTGAGCACAGAACCTGCAGCCAGCAGGGCAATATCATACGAATCTTCCGAGCAGACAGTATCCATGTCAAGATTCACGAGTTTTCCCGATGAGCAGTTTTCTACAATGGACTCGACATATCCTCTATCGTGATTGAGAAGAATATCCTCTTTCGTCGCCTTGACCGGGTCTACCAGAACAATCCCCGGGGTATCGGCGTAGAAAAGGGTATGACTATATTGTATTCGGAGCGGGCTTTCCGGATGGTAGCCGCCCGTATCATGATCCATGAAGATGGGATCGGAAACAACTCCTATCATATAAGCAATCTAAAACAATTACACCACAATATCAAGAGAAGGAGGAATATATTCCTTTGCAGCAGGGTAGGTTGTCTCAGGTTTGGTCTTACCGGAAGATCCGCTGATTCGCCCATAGACAAGTTCATGGATGACCGAAGCACTGGAAACCAATGGATCGATGCCGAGGGTCGTGACCTCAGCAGGTTTTATGTATGAAACCGTTATCGCCCTGGGGGCAGAAGAATCTATCCCCCGGGATTGATCAACCTGTGCTGCGGTCTCGGATTGGACCTGTTTTTGTGATTCGTCCTGAACTCTTACGTACCTGAAGCGGAAAAAAGGCAAATCAAGGGCTATCCCTTTCATATTGGGCAGATGAGAATTGATCTTCCCGTAAGCCATAAACGCTTCAGCTACGCCATATCCTTTTTTTTGGCAAGGATAAAATACACAGCGTAACACCTGTTCACCGGTGAAGTTGATTGAACAGCCCTCCTGTGTGCCATACATAAACCCGGGAGCAACGCACATTCTTGTACTTTTTATGTGTTTCAACTATTCAAATCAGTCTTTTGCCTTGATATACCGAGTGGATAGCGATAAATTATGCGAGTACTATACTATTGGGTAAGGAGGATATCTAATCATGAGGAGAATTATCTTAGGGGGAATCTGTTTTCTTTTTGTCTTGTTGATGCCGATGAATCTCTTGGCAATAGATCTTGCAGCTGCCGATGTACTCTATGACCAGGGCGGGCCTGATAATTTTCTAAAATCCGCGCAGCTCTACATACAGGCCGTTGAGGCGGACCCCACCAGTTATGAGGCGGCATGGAAAGCGGCACGCTCCTGCAGGGAGTACGCCAATGAATCCAAGAAGCTCGGGGCTAATGGCTGGGAGGATCTCTGCAAGGAATACGGAAAGCTTGGGATGAAATATGGCGAAATGGCCATCGCACTCGACGCAAACAGGATAGACGGATACTTCTGGTATGGATGCTCTGTAGGCAACTATTCGGATGGAGTAAGCATCCTTACTGCGCTGAAAGAAGGGCTGAAAGACAAGACGCAGAGCAGTTTCGAAAAATCATACGAGCTGGACAAGCTGTATGAAGATGGCGGCCCGATCAAGGCCCTGGGCCGTTTCTGGTTTGTGCTGCCGTGGCCTCTCCAGAAAAAAGACAAGGCTCTTACATACCTCAAAGAATTCAACCAGCTCTACCCGGATGATACCGAAGGCCAAATATATCTCTCGGAAGTCCTGATAAAGAAAAAGGCAAAAGACGAAGCAAAGGGCCTGCTGGAAAAGGCAGCTGCGGATGACGACAAATACTATGCCGAATGGGCGGCAAGGCTCCTCACAGAGCTCTAGGTTCTTTGTTTGATTAACAAGAAAAGCGCCCCTGCTCAGGGGTGCTTTTCTTATTCGAGGTCAACCAGCTAACCGGTATGTTAAAAATGAAGTAACTGTTCAGGTTATAAGCGTGTAGGTGTCCGGAGCAGTTACAAAATAAATCAGATCTCTTAAAGGACTGAACGGATCGTGCCAAGACGCTTAATCCCCTATCCCTGATCTGCTCAGAGAAAGAAGCGACGCCTGATCAAGTTTTCTCAACGCATGAAGAAGCAGTTTGATATCGCGGTGTTCTTTTTCCGTAAACTCGACAGCCATGCCCTGGTGTGGAACAACCCTCACCACCTTTCCCTGCACATCAATCACCTTGCCGATATCCTTTGCATCAAGACTGATGTGGATATACGCTGAAGGGTCAAGGGGATAGCCGGTCTCAATAAACACACCGCCGAGACTGAGATCTCGGACCGTGCCTTTTAATACCGTACCTCTGGTATTCTGATACCGTGCTTCGATTCTCAGCAATTTTCTGGAGTGTTTTCTCATTTGTTTCCTGCCCACAATATCACCTTGATTAATAGTATTATTCGACAAATTCTGTGTATTCTTTAATATATTGTCCTTTCTACCCGCTTGCCTGTGAACAGAAGAGAATATGGTGCGTCTGATCATCCTGATGAGTTCCTGCAATTTCTCATCGCCCTTAGACGTAAATTCAACAGCCATGCCTTTGCCGGCATCAACCCGGACAACACGCCCATGCACATCAAATATCTTGCCTATGTCAACAGCATCCAGGCTCAGCTTTAACGGGGAACCTGCATTGAGCAAATTTTCCGTCTCGATGTATAAGCCGCCCAGACTGATATCGAGAATCTGTCCGCACAAGACATTACCCGCAATATCCTGATAACGAGCCGCGATTTTCAATTTCTCACGTGTCTGTTCCCTTTTATCATCCATCATTTCACCTGACATAGGCAATATAATCATTTTTCGACATTTCAGGACATTTCCTTTACTGTAATATTTGTCCTGCACCGCAAGGCTCGTCTGGGTTCGGCCGTAGATGCCCTGAAAGAAATGCCCTTGGGGTGCTTGTTGTAGGCTGTAGGCTGTAGGCTGTTAGATCTTGGATCACTGCCAAATCCCTTCATTCCATCTCCTGTCTCATCATCTTTTACTAACAGTCTAACAGCCTTCAGCCTAACAGGCTAACACAGCAGCATAACAGCCTTTCTGAGGATTCTATTATCATATGAATCCTAACAGAGGTCTGCTGCAGAAATGTTAATACATTGATTGGAAATCTATGGGGTTCATGATATGAAATAAAGCAAAAACATTAAGGACGGTTTATGATCCGGATCAATGAAAACTACCTTAAACTCAGGACATCTTACCTGTTTTCCGAAATCGCAAACAGGGTAGCATCCTTTCAGAAAACACATCCCCAAAGAGATGTGATCAAGCTCGGCATTGGCGATGTCACCAGGGCTCTCCCCCAGGTGTGTATCGATGCATTTCACCAGGCAATCGATGAAATGGCACATGACAGCACATTCAAGGGCTACGGTCCTGAACAGGGATATTCTTTCTTACGCGAGGCTATCGCTGTTCATGATTTTCGCTCACGCAGTGCAGACATCTCTCCGAGCGAGATATTCATCAGCGACGGTGCAAAGTGTGATACGGCAAACATCCAGGAGTTATTTGCCCATGATCTTACCGTTGCTATTCCCGACCCGGTATATCCCGTGTATCTCGACACAAATATCATGGCAGGACGAACAGGCGACTTTGCAGATGGCCGCTATGGCAAAATCGTATACCTTCAGAGCACACAGGATAATGAATTCATACCTGATCTTCCCAAAGAAAAGGTGGATCTGATCTACTTATGTTTTCCCAACAATCCCACCGGGGCAACCATAACCAAAGATCTTTTAAAGAAGTGGGTAGACTATGCTCATGACAGCAAAGCGCTTATTCTCTTTGATGCCGCGTATGAAGCCTTTATCAGAGATGAAACACTGCCGCACTCCATTTACGAGATAGCAGGCGCCAGAGAAGTAGCTATCGAATTCAGGAGTTTTTCCAAAACAGCAGGATTCACCGGGACACGCTGTGCCTACACGGTGGTTCCTGCAGACTGTATGGCCTATGACAACTCGGGGAGCAGGCACCCTATCCGCGACATGTGGAACAGGCGGCAAACCACAAAATTCAACGGGGTCTCCTACCCGGTTCAAAAAGCTGCTGAAGCGATTTATACACCGGAGGGCAAAAAACAGGTCAACTCCCTGATCGACTACTATCTCAAAAACGCCCGGCATATCCGGGAGAAAATCCATGCCCTTGGCTATGACTGTATCGGGGGAGAAAACTCCCCGTATATCTGGGTGAATGCTCAGGCGGATTCATGGGAATTCTTTGATCTGCTCCTCAACGAGGCAGGAGTAGTCTGCACTCCGGGCGCAGGCTTTGGCACCTGCGGTCAGGGGTATGTGAGAATCAGCGCATTTAATGACTTTGAACATGTGGAAGAAGCAATGTCGAGGATATCAAGGGCCTTGATAAAATAGCTTATCCAGGCGTATATGCTCTTTGTGCCTGCATAGATAATGTCTTGCCGGTACGTGAAAAAAAAGCAGCCGCCCATATCCTTGACTTAGGTATGAGAGTTTGTTAATGCAAGCTCACTCCTTGGTGATCATAAAGACGATGATCGCATTTTTCTCAGAGCAGGGATGAAAGTTAGAAAAAGATGAGATTTACACATAACAAAACAACGATCCCCTTTACCAAGATGTCAGGCACGGGTAACGACTTCATTGTCATCAATAACATGCAGGGACTCTTTACCCTTGACTGGTCTGCATTTGCCGCACGGTATTGCCCACGCAGAACAGCGGTAGGCGCTGACGGCGTCCTTATTCTCGAAACCTCCGATGAAGCGGATTTCAATTACCGGATCTTCAATGCAGACGGGAGTGAGGCTGAAATGTGCGGCAATGGGGCACGATGCGCCGCATTGTTTGCCTTCCATGAAAAGATTGCAGGGGATCAGATGAAGTTTAAAACCCTGGCAGGCATTATAGAGGCACGGGTAAACACTGATGATGTATCCATCAGGATGACGGACCCCTTTGATCTGCAAAAAGACATTCCCCTTGAGATCCATGGTGATCCCTACCTCGTTCACTTCATCAACTCCGGGGTTCCCCATACTATTGTCTTTACCGATTCGCTTGCTGCGATCCCTATTGACGAACTCGGCCGGGCCATACGCATGCACGAGCATTTCTCGCCGGCAGGCACAAATGTAGATTTTGTCCAGGTTTCTCAAGAAGGCCATATCAACGTCCGCACCTATGAACGCGGGGTCGAGGCCGAGACCCTGGCCTGTGGTACAGGGGCTGTGGCTTCGGCGATTATCACCGCATATGTAAACAATGCCGCCCCGCCGGTGCACGTCACCATGCCTGGCGGAGAATTGAATATAGATTTTACCCTGGAAAATAAAAACGTTGTCGATGTATGGCTCAGCGGTCCGGTTGTTACCGTGTATACCGCAAACCTCTTGAAGTAAATTATGCACAACCATGCAGTAGACAATAACCACCCGCTATGCAAAAGTAGCGCTTATGAAAATCACTGAGATTAAGGAATACTATCATGCATGAACTCGTTGCTGTTCTCGATTATGGCTCCCAATATGCCCAGCTTATTGCACGGCGCGTCAGAGAGTGCAGCGTCTACTGCGAAATCCTGCCTCATGACATCTCCTGCGAGGATCTGGCCCGCCTTGACCCGAAGGCCATTGTTCTCTCAGGCGGCCCTGCATCTGTGCTGCAGGAACCTCATCCGGGAATCGATCCGGAAATACTGGACCTTGGTGTTCCGGTCCTGGGAATCTGCTACGGCATGCAGCTCATGGCAAACGTTCTTGGAGGTGCTCTTGAGAAGGGCAACTCCGGGGAGTATGGACCGGCAACAATTGAAATCGTCTCATCTGAATCACTCTTTTGTGGACTTGAGAACACCATCAACGTATGGATGAGTCATGGGGATCAGGTCATATCGCTGCCTGATGGTTTCAGCATTCTTGCCCATACCGGGGTGTGTCCCATCGCAGCAATGGGACAGTTGAAAAAAAAGCTCTTTGGTGTGCAGTTCCACCCTGAAGTAGTGCACACCCCCAAGGGCAAAAAAATCATCGAGAACTTCCTTTTCCAGATAGCCGGCTGCTCGGGTGATTGGAGCATGGCCGGATTCATCGAAGAGTCTATAAAAAATATCCGTGCAAAAGTAGGGGATTCCCGGTTGATCTGCGGTCTTTCCGGAGGCGTGGATTCAACGGTGGTAGCAGCCCTTCTCAACAGGGCCATCGGCAACCAGATGACCGCAATCTTTGTGGACAATGGTCTGCTTCGCGCAGGTGAGGTTGAGGAAATCCGAAATCTTTTCACCGATGAATACCCGCTGAACCTCGATATCGTCGATGCACGAAACATCTTTCTTGACCGGTTGAAAGGTATCACCGAGCCGGAAAAAAAGAGAAAGGCAATAGGCAACACCTTTATCGATGTGTTCTACCAGGAGGCAGACCGCTTAGGCGGAGCGGATTTTCTCGCCCAGGGAACCCTGTACCCTGACATAATCGAAAGCCGGTCTGCCAAGGGCGGACCGTCTGCAACCATCAAAAGTCATCATAATGTCGGAGGACTCCCTGAGGACCTGAAATTTGAATTGATAGAACCGCTGAAAGAACTCTTCAAGGATGAAGTCAGAGTTCTCGGCAGAGAACTCGGTCTGTCCGAGAAGCTGGTCAACCGGCAACCGTTCCCGGGACCAGGACTGGGCGTTCGCATCCTGGGCGAGGTGAATGCCGAAAATGTCACAATCCTCCAGGAGGCGGACAAGAGGGTGCAGGAAGAGATTCAGAAGTTCGAGGGATATAAAGATATCTGGCAGTCATTTGCCGTGTTGCTTCCGGTCAAGAGCGTCGGCGTAATGGGTGATGAACGCACCTATGCAAATGTTATTGCAATACGGGCAGTCTCAAGCCTTGACGGCATGACGGCAAACTGGGTGAAGATTCCCTACGATATTCTGGCCAGGATATCTACCAGGATCATCAATGAGGTAAAAGGGGTAAACCGGGTTGTGTATGATATCAGCTCAAAACCGCCAAGTACCATCGAGTGGGAGTGAGGACCGTTATTGAGGTTTATGTAACCAGAGAAGTGCATCTTAACCATTTAAAAAATACAAAGAACTATATACCGAATCAACATCACCATTGGGGCCTGATATTGATATATGATTTCAGGTGAAACGTGTTTGAACACATAATTCATTAAAACTATCGATTAAGTGAGGTGCTTGATATGGGTGGGCTTTTTGGAATAGCTTCTCAGCACGATTGTGTACAGGACCTTTTTTACGGCACAGACTATCATTCTCATCTCGGGACAAAACGGGGAGGTCTCGCTGTTGTTAACCGGGAAGGCTTTACCCGTTCAATCCACAACATCGAAAATGCCTATTTCCGGTCAAAGTTCGAACCCGATCTCGCGGATTTCAGCGGAGGCAACGGCATCGGGATCATCAGCGACAACGATGCACAACCCCTGATTATCAACTCGCACCTGGGCACTTTCGGCATTGTTACCGTCGGAAAAATAAATAATATTATCGATCTGGGCAAAAAAGCCTTTTCGCAGAAAAAATATTTTGCCGAGACTTCCGGACACGATATCAATCCCACCGAACTTGTTGCAATGCTCATTTGCGAAGAATCCACATTCGTCGATGGCATCAAAAATGTCTATGATTCCATAAAAGGGTCATGTTCCCTGCTGATCCTCACGCAGGAAGGCATTATCGCCGCCAGGGACAAGCTGGGAAGAACGCCGATCATTATCGGGAAAAAAGCCGGAGCCTTTGCTGCCTCGTCGGAATCATGCGCACTTACCAACCTTGACTATGAGATCGAATATTACGTGGGGCCCGGAGAGATCGTTTCTCTCACCCCGGACGGCTATACACAGCTCAAAAAACCCGGCGATAAAATGCAGATCTGTTCCTTCCTCTGGGTTTACTATGGCTACCCGCCGTCAAACTACGAAAACATCAATGTCGAGATGGTTCGCTACCGGTGCGGAAAAACGCTTGCCAGAAACGATGATATAGAACCGGACCTGGTATCGGGCATCCCGGATTCCGGGATAGGCCATGCTGTGGGATATGCCATGGAAAAACATATCCCCTATATGCGGCCCTATGTGAAATATACCCCCACCTGGCCGCGAAGCTTTATGCCCCAGACCCAGGACATGAGGGATCTTGTGGCCAAGATGAAACTCATCCCCAATAAGGCCCTGATCGAGGGGAAGAGAATAGTATTCTGCGACGACTCCATTGTCCGCGGCACACAGCTGAAAGACAATGTACAGATCTTATACGATTACGGCGCTCTCGAAGTCCACATGCGCATCGCATGCCCTACCCTGATTTATCCGTGCGAATTCCTGAATTTCTCCAACTCCAGATCCACCCTGGACCTGGCAGGAAGGATGGCAATCCAGGAGCTCGAGGGAGAAGATGACAAAAACCTCGAAGAATATGCCAGGGCAGGCTCGGAGAAAAACCTGGCCATGGTCGAAAAAATCAGGGCACGTCTTGGACTGACCTCGCTCAAGTTCCAGAGCATGGACGACCTTGTGGAGGCCATCGGCATGCCCAAGGAAAAACTGTGCACCCACTGCTGGGACGGCAGCAGCTGTTTCTGACAATCTCAGCTGAACGTACAGCTGTTTCTGTATCAGTTGTTTTTTGGTCGGCTTACACCCTCGGGGGTGCATCAAAAGTGCACGCCCGATTCTGTTTTTTTTGTGAACATATGACCAGGCGAGATATCCTGCGACTGACACAAACACCTTGCCTGCAGCTTGCTTGGGGCTACTTCAGCCTTCAGCCTAAACAGTTTCAACCTGACTACGTGAGTAGTCACATTATCTATGAAAATATGCGCCTTTTTTGTACCGAGCTATTTTTATATGCCTTTTCATTATTCTTCATTAAATTGAGCTTGTTCATATGCTGTCTGGGTGTTTTTTCTGCGTGTGTATCCAGATAACCCATTGATTAACATAATTATTTAACTGTTGTAAATTTATCTTCGATGTGATTAAGAAGAAGGGTTGAATCTGATACACAGGAGGTTTTCACATGCCGTTTACCGTTATCATTTGTAACAATTTTGATCATATGAGCGAAGTCGGAGCGGGTATAGTCACCCAGGATATCAAGGACAAAACATCCAACGCTCATAGATACGTCCTGGGGCTCGCCACGGGCAATTCTCCCACCGGGCTGTACAAACATATCGCCAAGGCAGCCAATGCCGGAGAGTTCGACTCCTCCAAGATCCAGAGCTTCAATCTGGATGAATATATCGGACTGCCCGGTGACAATCCCCAGCAGCGCGCCCTGCACCCCGAAAGCTACAGCTATTTCATGGTACAGGAACTCTTCGCCCTGCTGCAAAAGAAATTTATGGAGACCTTTGTTCCCTGGGGGACCCTCATAGATCAGGCAAAACTGGTAGCCGAACTGGAAGCCAACCCTGCTGACTGGGAAGAGCAGGGTCATGACAAGGGAAAAGCCATTGTCATAAGGCCGGATGCATCATCCGATTATCTCAGGTGGATACGGACCGATATCCTGGATGCCTACTGGAAGAAGATCGACGACAATGGCGGCATCGACCTCCATGTGATCGGTGTGGGCGGAAGGGGCCATGTAGCCTTCCATGAGTCCGGCATCCCCTTTGAAGACAACAGGATGCTCCTGGTCAAACTCGATGAAAACACCGTGGGTAACGCGGTGGACGACGGTCATTTTTCCTGCAGGGAGGACAGCCCTTGGTATGCCATCTCCATGGGGGCACAGCAGGTATATAAGGCAAAGACAGTGGTCCTTCTGGCAAACGGCGCCCGCAAGGCCGAACCTGTTGCCGAGTCACTGCTGAAGGAACCTACCCCCCAGATACCCATCTCGTATGGTCAGATTTATGCGAAAGGCGGCGGCAATATGATCTATGTCATCGATAAGGCCGCGGCCGGGCATGTGCTGGAAAACATATCGACACTCAAGGAGAGAGGCATCGACGTAAAGGATATCAGCACACAGAGCGCATCCATACCCGTGGACCAGCTCATGTTTTTCAGAAACCCGGAGATGGGCCTGCTGGGGTAAGGCAGATTGGAGCCTGGGGGTATATACACCTGATCTGGCCGAGTGGAAGTTAAAAAAGATTTTTCACCGCAGAGGCGCAGAGAACGCAGAGTAAGTCCATGTATATTTGCCGGGAGATACCGGCAACTATACATGGTGACTGCTCAAGTTATCACTGAGACGTAAACAGAACTTTATAGTATATACCCTGTATGTCTTCAGTCCGCGCCACAATAAAATATCTAACGAAATGACGGAAGCTTTCCAAGGCAGGCAGCAGTGACCTCATCCACAATACTGCTCAGCCAACTGGTGCCGGCAGTGCGGAGATCTTGAGACAACCCCTGGATTGTTGCTATATAATCAGCAGATTGATTTTGAATGACAGGGGTAAGAGAACCCAGGAACTCGTCTCTTCCTTCAATACTCCCCTGCGCATCCCTGAACCTTGTGAGTTCACGCTCAATGTCGCCCCAGGAATCTGCAAGGTCGCGTTTCTGGCGTATGAGTTCTTCTTTTACATCACCGCCCATAATTCTCTGATACTCTTTAATCGAATAGTCCATCTTCTTAGCCACCGCGCCAAGACGCTTAATCCGCTCATCCAGTGCCATGTCGAGTTTTTCAAGTGCGCCTGCCAGCAGGGCCTGCTCCATTACATCAGGGCCGAAGAATAAAGAACGGACATGCGTATACCATGCCTTTAAGGCAACGATGTTTGCTATATATCGAATACTGCCGAGCGTTTTCCTTTTGATCTCCCAGTAGACACCGGGAGCAAAATCCCTCGTTGTAGTCTTGAGAGCCTGGCCCATGACGATCTTCCCATCTTCAGGAATATCGCCCCTGAATACAGTCCCTGCGGCAATCACCGTACCGAAGCCGATGACGCTCGGCCCCACAATGCCTCCCTGCCCCCCGAGAAAGATGGGAGACTGGTTGAGCATGACCCCTCTGGGAACATCACCTAAGAGCGAGGCGGTCGCCTTGTCCTGGTTCGGGGTATAGTTGAAGTGAATATACGAACTGCCGACCTCGCTGTGGTCTTTCCTGCTCGTCCCGCCTGCCATGAGGCAGTCGCAGAAATTGATCAGGCTGCCTAAGGTGACAAACGGCAGGAGAATGGTCTGTTTCAGACCGACGGTATGGGCTCCGCCTGCCTCTTCCTCGAGGATGCATGCATCCCGTACATGGGCGCCATAGGCCATGTTGGATTTATGGAGAAAAACGGATTTCTTGAAGAATCCGCCTTTGAGTTCGACTTCGCGGCCGATCTGGCAGTCCTGAATCGTAACAGGGCCTTCCTGGCCGAGCTTCGTGCCGGCCATAATAACGGTCTTTTTCCCGTCTATCCTGCAGCCGGAATAGATCGTGACATCAGGAGAAATCATGTCCGGGTTAACGTCGCCTGCGATATCGACAGTGGCGGGATTTGGAATTACAACCCCTTTATCCAAGAGAAACTGTACCTTGTCATTCATATTATACTCCATGATGGCATCCGGTATTGAAGAATCAGGCATGAGGGATCAGCGGCTGCCACCGGATTGATCCCTCAATGTTCAAATCTTTCGGTTTAGCCGATCTGTTCGGTTAACACATCGGCGATCTTCCTGCAGAAGATCTCGGTATCCTGCTGAGAAGGACCTTCCACCATAACCCGGCACATATGCTGGGTGCCGGAATAGCGCACCAGGACCCTGCCCTTGTCCCCGAGTTCCTTTTCAACTTCCTGAATCACCTCGACGATCTCGGGGATCGTATTGATATCGGGCTTTGATTTCACATCGATATTGATGAGCCGCTGGGGGAATACCTTCATGATACCGGCCAGTTCCGACAATGGCTTGTCTTCATATTTCATGGCATTCAACAGCTGGAATGCCGCAATGATTCCATCACCTGTGGTATGATGATCGAGGAAAATGATGTGCCCTGAATCTTCTCCGCCGATCGAGGCATTTTTTGCCAGCATCTCTTCAAGCACATATCTGTCGCCTACCTTGGTAGCCAAAGTCTTTGCCCCGAATTCCTTGAGCGCAAGGCCCAGCCCGATATTGCTCATTACCGTGCTCACCACCAGGTTCTTATTCAGCTTTCCCTGCTTCTTCATAACAGATGCGCATATCGCCATGATCTGATCGCCGGTTAACACATCTCCTTTTTCATCGACAGCAATAAGCCGGTCGCCGTCACCGTCAAAGGCAAACCCGACATGTGCCCTGTTTTTCACCACTTCATGGGCAAGGGTTTCCGGGTGCTGAGAACCGCAATCCTTGTTGATATTTCTTCCGTCCGGTTCATTGAAAAGGGGAATCACCTCTGCGCCGAGTTCAAAAAACGCTTCAGGCGCTACCTTGTAGGTTGCACCATTGGAGCAGTCCAGGACAATCTTCATGCCCTCGAGAGAGTATTCTGCAGCAAATGAGTTCTTCAAAAATACAATATAACGCCCCCGGGCATCTTCGATCCTGTATGCCTTGCCCATCTGAGCGGTATCGGCATGGAGACTGGCAAGATCATCCGTGTTGATAAGTTCCTCCAGCTCATCTTCTCTGGAATCCGGCAGTTTGAATCCATCACGCGAGAAGATCTTTATGCCGTTGTCCTGATACGGATTGTGTGATGCCGAGATAACGATGCCCGCATCGGCCCGCATGCTCACGGTGAGAAATGCCACGCCGGGTGTTGTCATGGGTCCGACAAGTAATGCATCCGCACCCATGGAACAAATACCTGATACAAGGGCATTCTCCAGCATATAACCCGAAAGCCTGGTATCCTTTCCAATCAGAATTCGTGGAGTATGTCCCTTTTTCCGTGAGATATATGCAATAGCCCGGCCCACCTTCATGGCCATCTCTGCAGTCATGGGGTGAACATTTGCAACCCCCCTGATTCCATCGGTCCCGAAAAGTCTGCCCATAGTAATATTCCCTCCATTAGCGTATTGACACACGCGGCTAACTACCACAAAGATATTATTGTTAACAACACAAAATTGTACTCACACCAGCATACTGCTTTGCTGTTATTTACCTATATTCGTGTATGATAATGATACGTTATCTCCCTATTATCAAGCTCCATCTTGCATCTTCGTATAGACAGGGTTCTCGGCAAGACGTAGAGAAAACTCAAGGCCATGAGCTCAAGAGGATACCATTTTTTCGCTTGTTTTCTTATCAATGAGCCCAAGGAGTTCTTCTATGCAGTAGTGCGACTCTGTTGATCTTTGAATTATGCCTGATATCGCCTCATATCTCGATTTAAGCTGCTCAATCAGCGCAGGGTCGTCCTTTCGGGATAAGGAAATCAATTTTATCGCAGAAATAACATAAAGCCAGTACAGGAGGTCCTCCATGGATTCTTTGTTGTACCACCACATCCCGTCATACTCGTTTGCACCCAGATAGGACCTGACATCATTATCTGCAAGCATCTTCCTCATGAAGGGACCTTCCCCCTGGCCCCGCACATCGTCGTCCCAGTCCTGATACATGGTCAGAACGTCAATAAGGAGCACGTCGTATCCCGCAGCGTTCTCATCGAGGCCCAGGGTCATGAAGAAGCGGGAGACAACCCTGCCGAGCATCCATTCATCCATGATTGCCCTGCTTTTCAGGGAAACCTGCTCTTTCACAAAAAGGCAGCCGAGACGGCTGACGATGCTCCAGACAAGGGGGATCCGCCACCAGAAAAAATCGGCAGGAACATCTTGAGGCACTCTGGAAAAGAGATATTTAACAGCCGGGATACTCTTTCCCGCCGAGAGCTCTCCCAGCTCATCCAGGCGAACCAGTGCCTCAACATAATCGTGAATAGCTTTATCCGCCAGGCGTTCATCTTTTTCTATCTGTTCATATTCCCGGGCCTCCATGAGGAAATGAGTTGCCCTGGTTCCGAACGCCTCCGGCACAGTTCCCTGCGCACGTCCATCGTTTAAGGTCCGGCTTAACAGATCGGCAGACAGCAGCTCACTGAACGGATCCAGGATCTTTTCCAGATACAACTCCTGCAGTGCGGCCATGACATCAGGCACCCCATGGCCCCCGAGCTTTTCACAGAGCCTTTGTACCTTACCGTCATAGTCTCTCATCTCACGGAAATTTGTCAGCACATTCAGCTTATAGGCCCCCAAGTGGATATGGAGACCTTCTTTGCACAGGGCATGACCCTGCCTGATAAATTCCAGATTGCTCAGACTGTCCTCATAGAGATAATAAAGGGAATCGTCATCAGCCAGCCTGAGAGATTCACCCAGGCTCTTGTGCACGATGTGTCTCTTCCCCCCGCTCTCCTCACTCATAGCCACGGACCGTCGAACCCATCCTGTGGCATCTCCATAGCGGTTATTATAGAGTATTAACGCCTTTTCATCCCCTGAGACGTTTGAATAGGCAAATACGTCTTCATTCACCCCTCCGTCATCCCTTACTACATCATAGAACACAAAATTCTCTACGCCGGAAAAGAGGTGCCTTTTCTTCAGCAGGGGAAAGATCTCGCGTTCGTGGCGCCTGACCAGTTCTTGATCCACGCTCTCATCCCAGTAGGCCTGCGTATATTCCATGCCGTATTTCTCGGCAAACCCCTCGATCTGTCCATGACCGAACATGGGGAGTCCCGGCATGGTAACCATCATGGTGGCTACCCCAAAATATTTGTCCTGCTTGCCGAACTGTTCGATTGCCGGTTCCTCATCGGGATTGTTCATGAAATTGACAAACCTTCGCAGGATCTCCGGGTTGAAGCGCAGCACATTCTTGATCACATCGCGGTACTTGCTGTTCTCTTCAGACTTGAGCATATTCATGAATGCACTGTTGTACACCCGGTGCATTCCCAGACTCCTGACAAAATAGCCTTCCATGAGCCAGAATGCCTCTGCAAGCAGCAGGGTGTTGGGCGCCTCTACAGCCACCCTGTCAACCAGTTCGCGCCAGAACTCAACGGTAAACAACCCGTCAAATGCCTCCTGCGAGACGCTGTGTTCAGAACGGGAGGGGATATCACCGCCATAACCGGGAAGCGGATACCAGAGCCGCTGGAAATGTCTCTTGGCAAGGGTCATGGCTGCATCGAACCGGATAATGGGAAAGTCCTTTGCAATCTCTATGGTGGTCCGGATAACCGCCTCGCGTACTTCGGGCTTTAAAAAATCGAGCTGGGCGGTGTCATTCCATGGCATGCTCGTGCCGTCATTGCCATGATAGATGTATTTTACCTCACCGGTAAAGCGGTCGACTCGCTGAAACACCACTGCGGCATCCTGCTGGTTCCAGTAACCGTCCTCGATGCGGATTTCGACTCGATCGTCTCCGGACAGGTTTTCACTGGAAAAGCGGTATGCGGGGAAAGGGCTGGAATCAACCTGAACAAAACGTTCAGGATGTTCGATAACCCACTTGGAGTTGATACCCATATGGTTGGGCACCATATCGGTGCCGATCCTGATGCCATAGCCTCTTGCCCGGGCTTTGAGGTTCTCGAAGGATTCTTTGCCGCCGAGGTCATGGGCAATGACATAGTCATAGATGGAATATGCAGATGCCGCAGCCTGAGGGTTTCCGGTCATCTGCTTGATCTTTCTCGAGGCCGGACTCCTCTCCCATATCCCGATAAGCCACAGACCGGTAAAACCCCACCGTGCAAGGCTCTCGAGCTCCTGATCCGGGATATCGTCAAGCCGGGAGATCTCTCTGCCGTATTTTTTACCGAGTTGGTGGAGCCATACATAGACGCTCTTGGCAATGAGGACAAGTCTCGGCATCCAGTCCTCATCAGGACTGAACCGTTCAATCTCTTCCAGTTCCACCGGTCCGAACCGGGGCACCAGTGCCGGCCCGGGGCCTGCGTGACGGACCTTTTGTTCCTCTTTTATGAAGTCCATACCGCCAAGAATCCTGATGAGGAGCTCTGAAATGAGCCTTCCCCAGTGGGTACGAATATATTCCAGCTGAGCAGAGAGGGAATCGGGAGCAGCCCTGGCAGGGGCCAGAAGAAGATCGATGAGGCTCTGATTGTAGGGCCCGAATCCCGGCTGGGAAGAAAAATACTCTTCAACACTGAGGATTATCTCGGGATAGTGTGTTGTCTTTTGCAGGACTGTATCATCAAAGAGCTCGATATATGGCCTCAGAGCCGGGTTCTTGTTGGCAATATACACCATGAGCATCTCTTCAAGCGTTATATGTACATTGGGCACGCCCTGTGTCTTGGTCTCCATGTAGTGTTCAATGGTAATCCTGCCTTTATAGGCATCAATGGGAGGGAATACCTCGGCAAATACCCCAAGCGTTTCGTCCGAACCCATTACACCGGCCTTACAATGGTGATAGGCCTCTGAGATTGCGTGCGGGTTAACATTGTTTCTGTAGAGCTCAACCATGTAGTGGAGAATCTCATCGATGAGCCCCATGGCATTGATCTCGCTTGCCTTCACCGCCCGATCCGGGTGTTTCACTGCATCACGGACCGTGTTCATTCTCTCGGCAAACCTCCGTGCAGCAGCGAAGTCGGCAAATATCACGTTCCCTGATGTAGAAAACAGGAGTTCGTCAAAAGCATATGTGTCCCGTGCCTGTCTCGATATGTGAAATTCAAACATGTATTCCTACTCTCATTTTTCTTTTGGTATTGAGCCGGTCGCTCCGATAAGCCGGGGTATTGACAAGATGCACTATCATCCTCTGGAAACTATAATTTTCTGCTCAAGCCGTGACAAATCTAGGGAAAACATTTGGTGCAGTCAAGATAAAACCTCGGCAATGAAGAGAGGCAAGCCCACACGGGCTTACACTCCCACACTGCAGCCCCGCAGAAACCAGCGGAAACTCCGAAGAACTGTGGGACAAAAGAGAATCCGGAATCCAGAAGTCAGATTCCAGAATATAATCTTAGGACTTTTAACCAAGTAGCTTTTGCAAGCAGATCTCTTTTTCATACTTCATTGTTGTCAACTGGCCGTGTCGGTTAGACTGTTAGGCTGTTAGTAAAGGACAGATAAAAGACGGGACATAGAAAGCCGGAATTTGGCAATGATCAGAGACCTAACAGTCTTCAGCCTAAACACCTACAGTCTAAAAGCGCCCCAAAAGCATTTCTTTCAGGGCACCTCTCCACCTGATTTTTTACCGTAAGCACGCCTGCTTCGTTATCCCTGTCCGTCGTTGCGGGAATAAGGTTTGAATGTTATCCCTATTTCCTTGTGATAGCGATGGATGTAGCCGGTAATCACAAGAGTAAAGGGCAGAAGAAGCACGGCAGGGGTATATGGTGGCGCATAGGCACTCAGAAAACCTTCTCTGGAATTAAACCAGTTATCCGGCTCCGGACTCGGGATGGAGCCGGCAATCATGGAGAAGATATCCGTCCCTGCCAATACCCATATGAGTACGCTTGCTAAAACCACCTTTGCAAACTGATGTATCTCATTCGCGTCCTTGATCCCGGAGAGATAAAAGATGCCCGCAAAAACCATAATGAGGCCGCCCCAGCCACCCCGGAACCCCCCCTGAGGGATTTCGAGTATCCCACAGGAATATGCAGACGATGAAACCGTTACGATAAGATCCACTATGCCGGCGCTAAGCGCCGCGATACCCAGGACACTGAAGTAGATCATATACACCATGCTCTTGTTTTCAAATACATATTGATAAGACATGCTACATAACCCCCATCAGTTTCCAAATCAGGTGGAGCAGACCGCCATAGGCGAACACCACGGCCATCAATGCAATGACCGATCCGATGAATGCCCTGCCGCCTTCTTTGAGCATCATGATAAACGTGGCAACGCAGGGGAAATAAATGGTGACAAGCACAACCGAGGAGATCATCTGATACGGGCTCATCTCAATGGCGCCCAGCTGCGCAATGGCGAGATCCTTCCGGAGAAATGCCGCAACCAGGGGACCTGCTGTTTCTCTCGGCACACCAAACCATCCTTCGAATACCGGTGCCAGGGATGAGGCCAGAAAATCTATGGCTCCTATGACATAGAGAATATTCACCAGGATGATGCCTATCATGACGAAAGGAATCCCCTCTTTCAGAAATCCGGTTGTCCGCATTACCACTTTTCGCGTGATGTTTGCCGGAATGGGCCTCTGGTATGGAGGGATATCCATCAGGATTTCAGGCGTTTTACCGGGAATGATCTTGTTGAGAACAAAGCCGAAAACAAAGTACCCCACAAACAGATAGGCCATGATAAAGCCGAGATAATCGGGCACGACCTCCTGCATGATGCCGATTTGGGCGCTGCAGGGGATAAACACGGCCAGAAGCGTCATCATCATGAAGCGCTGCTTGCTCGTTTCCAGAATGCGTGTCGCCTCCACACCGGGTACATTGCATCCAAGGCTGAGTATGGAGGGCACGATGGCATATCCATGAAGACCTATCTTGTGAAAAAATGTATCCATCAGCACTGCCAGCCGGGCCATATACCCGATATCCTCAAGCAGGGCCAGCATGACGTAGAAGATAAATATGGCGGGCAATACAATACCAAGCGGGAGAAATAATCCTGAGGTGAGAACACCAAATGACTCCAGGCAGCTCTCGGATGGCATGAGAGTGCCGTCAACCATTTGACCGGCATCTACCATCAATGCGTAGAACCAGTTCCCCAGGCCTCCGGGGAAGTGCTGCTGAAGAAGGGGGAGCCAGTATCCGTCGAATATCTTGGTCATAAATCCATCGGTAAAAAACCCTGCAAACGTGGTGAATACGCTCCAGAATGCATAGAGCATGGCGATAGCAAACGGGATGCCTGTTGCCGGTTTCACGGTATAATCACCCAGTGCGTCTTTCAGGGTGTGCAGAAAATGCCCGAATGATATCGTCATTGACGATATCTCTTCGACAAGGTCCCATCTTTCATCCGGGCTGAGCGTGACAGCCGGGGGGTCCTCCTTGGCGCAGGATCTCAGGGTGCATCCCATACACCCTGAAGGGCATGATGAATCGAACATGCTGCGCGAATATTTCAACCTGTTCACAAGATCGGAGAGAGAACCGGGTTTCACGTCCTGGAGTTTTTGAACGAGTCCGGAGAGACCTTCAGCACTGACGGCAACTGTGGGAACCACGGGAATGCCCAGGATCGTCTCGAGTTTCTTTTCATCAATGATGATATTCTTGTCCTGGGCCACATCCCACATATTGAGCGAGACAACGATGGGCAACCCCTGTTCGAGCAACTCCAGTACCAGATAGAGCCCTCGCTCGATCTTTGCTGCATCTATCACGCAGATGATACGGGCATCGGGGTTGTCCCGCAGCATTTTTACCGCTACCTCTTCCGCCTTGTCTTTCGGTTCAAGGGAAAAGGTCCCGGGCACATCGATCAATTCTATATCCCGACCGAACTGACGCATATACCCTTTGGAATAATCGACTGTTGTACCGGGGTAATTTGATGATATTACGTTCGCACCCGTCAACCGGTTGAAGATAACGCTCTTGCCCACATTTGGATGGCCGATAAGAAGAACCTTCATCCCGGCAATTCCATAATTACCTTGTCGGCAATGCCGATACCAAGGGAGATATAGGCCTGATCTATGAGCAGCACAACCGGACCTTTCAGGGGCTCTTTCGTGATCATCTTGATCTTTTTGCCCATCCTCAGACCCATGCCGGCCAGTTGCTTGCGCACTGCAGAATCTATGTCCACGACAACGCCTTCCTGATTGTAGAGCATCTCATTGAGTCTTTTCCGCATCATCAATCGTCCACGCTCATGACACGGATTTTCGCAGCCATTCCTGCCCCCAGGGCGATCGTTGATCTGTTTATCTCAAGAAGAACCGGGCCCTGGCCGTTGGAAAGCACCTTCACAAATGATCCTTCTGAAATCCCTCTGAGGAAAAGTTTCTGTCTGAAGCCTTTCCCACCTTCTATGGCAACTATCCGTGCCAGCTGTCCCTCACGAAGATCACTCATCATCATGATACCACCCCGATGCAAACATTATTTCTGACGTTGTTTTTTACCATTATCTGCAATGATCCCTTCTCATTCGTCCTGCACCATCTTCGCTGCACATTTTCGACAGAGTCCCTGGACGCTCAGGCGATGCCCGCTTTCTAAAAATCCTTGTGAACTGCAGATCTCCTCGACTAACTCGTCGAGCCTGGCAGACCTGAATTCAATAACCTCCTGACAATTCTCACAGATCATATGGTCATGACGCTTCGAGCCATAGATGCGTTCATAACTCACCCTTCCCTGCGAAAGCAGTGTTTCAGAGACAAAACCGGACGCCACAAGCAGAGGCAGAACACGATAGATCGTTGCCCTCGAGACCCTTCTGCTGTACTTTAAAGCCCTTTCGAACAGCTGATCCGCGTCGAAATGTCCATCGGAGAGGAGGACTTCCTTTAAGACAGCCATTCTCTCCGGCGTGATCTTGAGATTGTTCTCTTTCAAATATGCACTGAATTTCTTCTCTTCTTCTTTCATCATATGCAGACCCTTTTAATTGAGATTGAATCTCATTCGCAATTTCCTATCAGGTCTCCATCTGTGGGTCAAGCACTTTTATTGATCTGTTTTTGCACAATTATTTCAAGTGGTTGTCTGATTAGACTGCAGCATGGCTTTATCGACTGCCTGGTCTCACCAGGCAGTCGATATATTCTATAGAGGTTCGCATATCTTAGGAGTTATAAGCTCTTGAGTATGTTGTCCACTATCTTATTGAAAGCAATATTTTCTGCAGCGCTGTCATCACCGGCAACAAAGGGTTTGCCGTCATCGGTTCCCTGTACGATCTTCGGCGCTATGGGGATTGCCCCCAGGAACGGAACATCGAGTTCCTGTGCAGCCTTGGCTCCGCCGCCCACCTTGAACAGATCTATAGCCTCTCCGCAATGAGGACAGGCAAAACCGCTCATGTTCTCCACAATGCCCAGGGTCTTGAGTTCGATAACCCGGGCAAATTCCACACTTTTGCGAGAATCCAACAAGGCCACGTCCTGAGGTGTGGTCACGATAATCGCGCTGGGAGAACTGATTCCTTTAGTATTCTTGATAAGCTGTGCAATGGACAGAGGCTCATCGCCGGTACCCGGGGGCAGGTCTACCACCAGAAAATCGATCTCTCCCCAATTCACATCGCGTAAAAACTGCTTCATGACGGTATGCTTCATCGGGCCACGCCAGATCACCGGGGTGTCTTTACTGTCCAGGAGATATCCCACAGATATTACCACGAGGTTCTCAAACGCCTGAACAGGCACGATATTCCCCTCCCCATCAGCCTTCAGCTTGTTGTCCTCCACACCGAGGACCTTGGGCATGTCGGGTCCGTGAATATCACCATCTAAAACACCGACCTTGTATCCCTTGTTTGCAAGGCACAGGGCAAGATTCGCTGTTACCGTGGATTTTCCGACCCCTCCCTTGCCGCTCATAACCATAATGGTATTTTTTATTGCGGAAAGCCTCATCTCGAGTTTCTGTTCCAGTTTCTTTTCCTTATCTTCAGGAGTGCTTTCCTGTATCTGGGTAAAATTGTCTGCCATATATCTTCCTTTCATGTATCAGTGTTAAAAGAGGCCTAGCATATATCATTTTTCAATACAACCGGACAGACGTGTATAGGGTATATCCGGCAGGACAGAACAATGATCTCATCTCACCAATATCTCCTAACCTATTGGAAATATGTTTTTTTCATAAGATTTACCAGTGAGCGATACGAAATCTAACGTTCCGGGACACCCTGGTCGAAACAGTACATCTTCAAACCTAGTGCCTGTCCGGGGTATTCACCGATACACTGCGCGCAACGGGCCGTATCCTGCCCATTGCCCGGTAAGCGTAACCCCTCACATACCAGGAGGGGTCCGTACGCAATACGGTCTCCAGGAGGAAAAGAGCCTCCATGGAACCGATCTTGCCGAGCGCCAGGCATGCCCGTGTCCTGACATTGAGCTGGGGATCGTCAAGGGCATCTCCAAACAGGTTAACAAATGCTGCATTTTTTCGCTCGCCCGCCTCATAGAGTGCATTGAGCCTGATCCGCGCACTTGTGTCATGAGAAAATTTCACCAGTTCGCTGTCTTTGAATTCTTCGGGAAATGTCGTAAGGGCCAGATAGCGTTCCTTCTCCTCTTCGGCCAGGATATATTCATGAACCCTTTCCGGATGTTTGACGAGTTGGTTCTGCAGGACGGCGGTATGGAAAGATGAAATGAACATGGCCAGATATCCCAGAATTATCAACAGGGTTATGATGCGGCTCTTTTCAAACAGTCTTGACAGACCATATGCCAACCACAGCATGAACAGCACGGGAATAACGAGTAAAGGTCCGCTGTAGAAGAACAGCCCTATTCCTGTGCGCATTTTCTCATTGTCGTCATATGCACTGCTGAGTAATTTTATAATTCGGTTGCCCATATTTACCGGTTTGCCGTCATCTATCACGATAGACGCACAATCAAGCCGGGCCAGGCTTACGGTGAGTGTCCTGCCCGTGATACTGCACGGATCATCAGATCGTATCCACAGGGTTCCGTGCGGCATGGGCCCGATCCTTTTTATATCGTCGGCCAGCGCAATGACCTTTTGTTCCTGTGCAACCACCGGTTTTATGACATGTGCGGCAAGATAGGTATGATCGTAGTAGAAATCGCTCAAAGACCGTGCAACAGGAATCTCCAGCATGGAATCGCGGATGATCCCAAAGGAGGCCGGGTTGAATGCCACAAGAGACAGAAACGGCAAGACTGCCATCCCGACCATAATGATCCATCTCTTGTAATAAATCTTCTCCCCGCTGCTTTTTCGAATGATGTATGCCCATGGAATGAAGAAGAAAAAGGGGCAGAGAAAACCGAACACCACAGAGACACCAGGCAATTCATCGCTGAAACTCAGATAGGTGAACAGGCAGCCGAGGAGGATGTATGTAATGGTATCAAGCCGGGAGAACCGCTTGTGTATCCAGGGAACCAGAGAGGTCGCCATGGCTATGAGTGCAAAGAGTACTCCGAGTGTACACCCGAAGAACAGGGCAGAGCTGAGCTGATGGATAAAAGAGGTGAGATACGTATCATCAGGCATAACCAGGGGCACCATGTCATAGGAGAGCATCAGCTGCATCTGAGAAGAGATCATCTGCGCGTGTTCTCGTACAAAAACGAGACCGAACAAGGTATACAAGAAAATACAGAAGAGTGTTCCGGTGAAAGAAGCCTTAAACCACTGCCCCGGGTCCCGGTGCCGACTTAAGGTAAAAAGGGCAGAGAACGAACTTCCACTCTCTGCCCCTGCATTGTTATTCTTTATCTGATTAGAGTAAGTTGTCTGAGTTATTGCTGTCACCGCCCCGGGATTGAGGCATTTTCAAAGGATTTGTACTTGTTGAGCAACATCGTGATCTCCTGGGATGATTGTACGCTCTTTCTCCCCCGAACAGCCTCAACATCCGATCTTGACATCCATACGTTTTTAAAATTCTTCTCATGCTTTGTGAAGGTGATAAAGTTTGAGAGTGCATCATCGCATACGTGGGTAAACCTTCGATTTTCAAGGCATGCAACATCTCGCACCTTTTCTACAACGTCCTTATCCAGCCGCATCACATAGCGAATCCTCTTTTCCGACGTATCGGCACGAGGCCCGACATACCTTTTTTTTGCTCGAACCGGAATACCATCACTGTGTTCTATTTCTTTCTTGAAGATATAGGCAGATAGAGCAGCACCGACAAAATCCACCATTGCGATATTCAACATACGCGATATCACTCTGAGTTCATTTAAATTCTGGGGTTTGAAATACATCATAAATCGTGAAGAAACGGCATCGTTATTGTTTAAATTCATAGATGCACCTCCAATGCGTTGTCAGTTGAGCTTGCTGCTCATGAATGAGAGAGGGAGAGCAATTGTGAGTACTCTTTTTGAAAAACTGCTGCCACATGGTATGTAAATATATCATACTTCCATGATTTCTTTTTCTTTTTCAGATAGCATACTATCTATTCGCTTTATATAATCATTGGTGATCTCTTGTACCTTGTCTTGAGAAGACTTCAACTCATCTTTATTGATTTCTTTATCCTTTTCCAGATCCTTGAGCAGAGAGTTTGCATCTCTGCGATGATTTCGAATTTCAATGCGAAAAACCTCGGCCGTCTTTTTGACCATCTTCACCAGGTCTTTGCGTCTTTCCTCGTTCAGGGGTGGAATGGGAACCCTGATGATCTTACCATCATTCGTCGGTGTCAGGCCGAGTTCCGATTTCATGATGGCCTTTTCTATGCTTGACAGTGCCCCTTTATCCCATGGCTGGATCGTGATAAGCCTTGGTTCGGGTACTGCCATGGTTGCAAGCTGATTCATGGGTGTCATGGTACCATAATAATCGACCATTATACCATCCATGATCCCGATAGATGCCCTTCCTGTCCTCACCTTTACCAGGGACTGTTTCATGGAATCAATGGATTTGCTCATATCTCTTTTCATTTCTTCAATAAGATCATTTACCATTACATATCCCTCCGCGATCGAACCTTTGAACCAACCTCATCACCCAAGAGCAACCGTCTAAGATTATCGGGGTCCTTGATATTGATTACCCGGACCAGAAGATCATTATCTCGACACAGGCTTATGGCTGTTGAATCCATCACGCCCAGTTTCTCAGACAACACCTGATCGTAATCGAGTTCCGGATAGAACACTGCATCCGGAAATTTTACCGGGTCCTTGTCATATATACCATTGACCTTGGTCGCCTTGATAAGCACATCTGCCTGTATTTCCAGGGCACGAAGTGCTGCAGTGGTATCTGTTGTGAAAAACGGGCACCCTGTACCGCCTGCGAAGATAACCGCTTGGCCTTTATCAAGATAATCTATTGCCTTGGAGGCGACGAACGTTTCCACAACCCGTGGTATGCCTAGAGCACTCAATACCTGAACAGGTCTCCCCATTTTCTCCAGGGTTCCCTTTAAAGCAAGTGCATTCATGATGGTGGCAAGCATCCCCATCTGGTCCGAACTTACCCTGTCGGATGCAATCTTTGCATTCATGCCGCGGAAGATATTTCCACCACCGATGACAACGCCCACCTGAACACCCATATCGATAGCATCGATGACATTCGATGCTATCGCCTCAAGGGTTTCCGGATCAAATCCGTACCCTCTTTCCCCGGCCAGAGCCTCACCGCTGAGTTTGAGGAGGATACGCTTATAGATGTTTCCCACGTTTATTAGAGCTCTTCTCCCAACTGATACCTGGCAAACCGGCGTATGACGCACTTTTCTCCTGTTTTGCCCATCAGTTCATCCAGCAGTTGCTGTATTGTCTTATCCGAATCCTTTACAAAAGGCTGATCCAGAAGACAGCGCTGCGTGAAGAATTTCGAAATTTTCCCCTCGACGATCTTGTCAATAATTTTCTCAGGCTTGCCTGATTTCAGCGCCTGTTCCTTTAAAATCTCTTTTTCCTTGTCCAGCACATCTGCAGGAACCTCATCTCTTGATACCCAGTCAGGACTTGCAGCTGCAATATGCATGGATACATCCTTGACAAAATTGACAAAATTATCAGCTTTGGCGACAAAGTCACTTTCACAATTTATTTCTACGAGAACTCCGATTTTGCCGCCCATATGAATATATGATGCGACAGAACCCTGGGAGGTCTGTCTTCCCGAACGCTTATTGGCTACCTCAACACCCTTTTTCCGCAGAAAGTCCACAGCCTTGTTAAAATCGCCGCCACATTCCTTGAGGGCCTTTTTACAATCCATAATTCCAACGCCGGTCTTGTCTCTGAGTTTTTTTACATCTTCTGATGATATCTGCACTTTTCCCTCCATTGTTTGTTACACATTCTCTTCTTCGTCGAGTTGTTTTTCGGCTGTATTCACGGTCTCATCAGACTTCTCAGTCTCGGGCTTTGCCTGAACTTCATTCTCTTTCACAATGATCTCGATCTCACCCTCGAGTCCTTTGCCCATGGTCTCGCCGGCAGCTGCTTCCTCATGACCCGCAGCCCCTTCAGTTGCTGCTTCGGCTTCCTTTGCCTCGCTCTGAAGTTTCTCTACATAAAGAGCGTTCCCCTGTTCCGTGGCATCAGCCACCTTGGAACTGAACAATCTGATCGCCCTGATGGCATCATCGTTGCCCGGAATAACATAGTCAATTAATGTCGGGTCACAATTTGAATCAACGATTGCCACAATGGGGATGCCCAGCTTCCTCGCCTCTTTAATAGCGATATGCTCCCGGGAGGGGTCTACGATGTAGACAAGATCGGGATGATTTTCCATATTTTTGATACCATGAAGAGAGCGTTCCAGCTTCATCTTATGCCTCTTCATGCTGATCTGCTCTTTCTTCGGGTAGTCCTCTATGGTCCCGTTATCAATAATCGTCTCCAGCCATTTTAATTTATCGACGCTCTTCTTGATTGTCTCGAAATTCGTCAGCGTCCCGCCAAGCCAGCGATAATTTACATAGAATGCACCGACCCTTGATGCCTCTTCTTCGATTGCATCCTGTGCCTGTTTCTTCGTACCGACAAAGAGCACCTTGCCGCCGTTTGCAGTGACCTCTTTAATAAAGTCGCAGGCCTTCTCAAAAAGCTTTTCCGTCTTCTGCAGATCAATGATATGGATCCCGTTTCTTGATCCGAAGATATACGGCTTCATCTTGGGATTCCATCTCGGTGTCTGGTGTCCGAAATGCACCCCTGCCTCTAAAAGCTGTTTCATGGTTACTACTGACATTATACTTCCTCCTTGGTTTTTCCTCCGTCCCACAAGATCCATCCCTAAGGGACACCACGATCTTGTCTGTTATGCAGGACGTGTGTTTTGTTTGGTGAGGCCTTTATCACACAAGACTCATGGTTTCAACATATTAATGAATAAATATAATTTCCCCGCCAGCAAACTGTGTTACCTGAAAAGAGGAGCGAGCTTCTTGAACAGGAGTGTGCCTGCCTTTTCAAGGAACATGAAGGCCAACATCTCGGTCGATACGATTACGGCCCCGGCCTTTTCCAGTGCAGCAAGGGCAGTCAGTCGATCGTGCTCGCGCCGGCTGCACACAGCATCGCTTATTACCACGGTGCGGTATCCTGCCGTGAGGAGGTCCAGTACGGTCTGATACACGCATACATGTGCCTCGATTCCCATCACAATCACTGTTTTCCCGGCTTTCTTCTCCAGCTCAGCCCGTAAAAACTGATCTTTAAAGCAGCTGAAATTGAGCTTCTCGAACCTGGGCAGATGCTGGACGATGCTCTCTATTTCATCTACGGTCTTTCCGAGACCCTGCGGGTACTGCTCGGATACAAGAATGGGGATATCAAAGGACTTTGCCACCTCGAGCATAATTGCACTGTTCTTTAAAAACGTCTCCTTGAAATCCTGTTGCATTGCACTATACAGCTTTTGCTGGATATCGATACTCAGCAGCAGACAATCCTCAGCCCGCAACACATATCTGTTCATGTCATCCCCCTTAGAATATCAATGGATAGATCGCAGCATACACCACGGCAGGGCTCAGATTCCCGACACGTATCTTCTTGATATCCAGGAGATTAAAACCGATCCCGAGTATAATCATACCCCCTGTTGCGGTTATACAGGCCAGCACATCGGGCTGTTGCAGGAAAGCAAGGTGCGAAGACAGAATCGTGAGACTCCCCTGTACAATGAATACGGAAAGTGCGGAAAAAAGCACACCCACGCCAAGCGTCGAAGCAAGGGCAACAGAGGCAACCCCGTCGAGCAATGATTTCAGGTACAATGTGCTCGCATCACCTATGGTTCCATCCTGAATACACCCCACAATGGTCATGGCTCCGGTAATATACAATATCGTTGCAGTGACAAACCCCTGCACAAAGGTGGCTGAATCAGACTTGAACCTTTCCTTGAGATGCAGCCCCAGCCATGCAAGACCGTCTTCTATGCGTAGCAGCTCACCGGTAATCCCCCCCAGGAGCAGGCATGCTACCGCAGGGATAAGGTCGAAACCGGACAATGCCATCTTCAGACCTATGACCAGAACAGACAGGCCGAGGGCCTGCATGAGGATACCCTTTATCCCCGGGGAGATGCGATTGCCGGCAGACAATCCCACTGCAGAGCCGATGATTATCGCCGCCGTATTTACGAGTGTACCTGTCATGTACCTGCCTTTCTGCTTATGTCATGGTTGTCAATCAAAGTTGATAACTACCCAATCAACTTTGCCAGGTCAATGCTTAAGAATGGATGCCCGAAAAATTCGGCAGAAAGCTGGTTGACATCATGATAAAATGGACTTAGACTATAAAATGATGAATGATCCATTCCAATTGGATTCCTCCATTCATGCCGATATCGTAAACAATGTCCGGAAACTCATGCCCGATGATGACCGCGTTCTGAACCAACTCGCTGATTTTTTTAAACTCTTTGGCGACTCAACCAGGTTAAAGATACTCTTTGCCCTGGGTGCGTCTGAATTGTGTGTCGGTGACATAGCGGCACTGCTCAGTATGAAACATTCCGCGATCTCCCACCAGCTCAGGATTCTGCGCCAGGCACGTCTGATAAAATCCAGAAAAGAGGGCAAACTTGTCTTCTACTCGCTCAATAACAAACACATCAAACCCGTACTCGCACAGGGATTTGAGCACATAACGGAATAAGACATCTCCCCCGGGACCGGATAAAAAAAGACGGCATGCATACCTTTTTGGGCATGATACACAATAATCTGTTACCAGCTGCTTGATTTATCAGACACTTCTGCCGAAACATATTGTATTACAATAAATTTGATATTAAGGCAGGTCTCTTAAGCTTGAGGTTTAACATAATTCCGGAAGACGATATTGATCAGGCACTGAGAATACGTCGGTTCTTCATGGCATGTGCATCCTATGTGATGTGGATGATCTTTGTTTTTTACTGCTTTGTCCAGGGATTTTTCCGTATGACTTTGGGCGGAACCCTTACCTTGTATGCCTTTGTGGTATCGTTTAATCTCGCCGTGTTTATTATTCTTCGCAGCGGCTTCAATAAACGATTCAAAGATCCGAGCTTCACCATGCTCCAGATGTTACTGGCTACGTTCAGCGTCATCGTTGTCGCCTACTTCACAGATGATATTCGGGGAATGCTTCTGCTGCTCTATCTTGTGGTGTTTATTTTCGGGGTGTTTCGTCTCCAGCTCCGACAATTCTTTGTAATGGCGCTGTTTGCATTGACCGGGTACGGGTATGTAATCATATTGCTGCTTGCACATCATCCCGACAGCATCGATCTCCGTATCGAGTTACTGCAATTGGTTGTGCTCGCGTCTGTTCTGGCATGGTTTTCTTTTATTGGAAGTTATATAAATCACCTCAGAGAGAAGCTCGTGAAGAGCAACATCGAACTGAGCAACGCTAACGAAATCATAAGACACTTAGCGATCACCGATGAACTGACACAGGTATATAACCGTCGCCAGATGATCAGGCTCCTCCAGAGAGAGAAGGCCCTGGCAGATAGAGGTGGACCTTCTTTTTCACTGTGCATCCTTGACCTGGACGATTTCAAGCGGGTGAATGATACCTACGGGCACTTGATGGGAGACATGGTGCTGAAAACCGTGGTTCAGGCCATAAAAGACAACGTGCGCGAACAGGACTATATCGCCCGTTACGGAGGAGAGGAGTTTGTCGTTGTCCTTGCCTACCCTGATCTTGACGATGCACTTATCTGTGCTCGCAGGATCAAAGAGATCACATCAAACCTGATCTTTTCCGGGCTGCCTGAAGATTTCCGGGTGACTATCTCCGTGGGAGTATCCAAATACCAGCCTGTTGAATCCATCGATGCACTCATCGGAAGGGCAGATGCTGCACTGTATCGTGCAAAACTTTACGGCAAGAACAGGATCGAGATGCAAGATCTCTCACTTATCAAACAGGATCATCTTGAACGTCCTCCCGGATGATCATTCCTGATGCCAATGCAGATTCAAGGCGCCACGCCACACTATCCGTATATCCAAACCTCATTGCCCAAAAATGCTCACGATATGATTGCTTTTTGGGTGCTCTGATATCAGGGCCATGTATCCGCGAAAAGAAGTTCGCTGCGGGCTCATCTCATAAGGACACTTCAGGTATGTTCCAGAAGGTCTGTCAGATCCAGCGGGTCGGACAGCAGATCGAGAGCCCCGCCCGATATGAGCCTGTCCCTGTCCTGATATCCCCATAATACCCCCACAGGCCTCATACCGGCACGCACAGCTGTTTGCATATCGATATTCGAGTCACCGACAAAGATACACTGCTTTGGTTCTACATGCATTTTATCTGCGATAGCCAATGCCCCTGCAGGATCGGGTTTCCTCGGGATATCATTACTCAACCCGACAACTCCATGAAATTGCCAGGCGCCCAATAATGCCTTTACCATCTCTTTGGTAAACGCATCGAGCTTGTTTGACAAAATCGACATTTTCACGCCCTGCACCGTGAGGCGATCAAGAAGTTCAGGTATGTTCCTGAAAGGTCTTGACTTATGCGCCCAGCGCTGACCGTACTCTTTCCTCATCTCTTCACTACACGCTGATAAGGTGCGTTCATCACGCATTGCCTCGGGCAGGGACCTTTTCACCAGCACATCAAGTCCGTCGCCGATAAAGGTCTTATACTCATCCACGCTGTGCCCTCTACAGCCGAGATTCGCCAGTACTGCATTCATGGAATCCACGATATCCACAATCGTATCGAGGAGCGTGCCGTCCAGATCAAATATTACAGCTTTATAGTACATTGTTTTTTATCGTTACCTCTCCATCTCTTGATCTTTTTTATGGAACATAACTTCTCTCATCACTATACTATCTAAACCGGGCCTCATAAATACCGATAACATCCTCCCTGCTCATCTAACCTGAAAAAGCCCTCCCATGAACCCCCGAGACAAGCCCGAGACACTTTTTCTTACCCCCCGAAAAAACCAGCGGGAACCTCGTGCAAGGTCTGAAGACGAACGCCGGGACAGACGCAAAGACGCATTGAGCCATGGAGCAAGGGCGGCACGAGTATGTATGCTGCCCCTGCCTGCTGCCGGTATTTATTCGAATGTCTTGTGCTTCATCATGGCCTGCGCCATGTGCACCGAACCTTCGATGGTATGGGAAACGGGAACACCATTAATCTCAAACCCCTCGATGAGCATTCGATATTTCTCCAGCCGCGGCACATACACGATCATGGGTTTGCCTGACTGCCTGCTGACAATACTCAAGCGGGCGCCGAGGTCAGAGGTGATGCCCGGCGCATAGGGAAGAAGGAGTATGAGCAGGCATTCTATGTGTTCCAACTGGCTCAATGCCCGTGCAGCTTCGACAAAATCATCGTCTGTGGAACTGCCGGTAAGGTCCACCGGATTGCTGCAGGAAGCGATATTGGTAATAGCAGGACGCAGCTGTTTTTTAATGAGGTTCTGTTCAAAATCAGACAGTGCCGGGACCGTGAGACCGAACTGCTCGCAGAGATCAATGGCCAGGGCACCATGCCCACCGCTTAACGTGACAATGCTTACCTTTCCTTTTATGGACTTCTGGAATGTACCCAGGGACTTGCAGAAATACATGAGTTCTGTCTGATCCATTGCTTCCACTATACCGTTTTGCGAAAGCAGAGATGAGAAGACCCGGTAGTCACCGGCAAGAGAGGCAGTGTGGCTGGATACAGCTTTAATGCCGCCGGCGCTTTTGCCTGCCTTCAGGACGATTACCGGCTTTTTACACTTCCTTGCCTTGTATATAAATTCTCGGCCTTCATCATTCTGAAATCCCTCCACATAAAAACAGATGACCTTGGTCTGTTCATTTTCTTCAAGGTAGTCAAACAGCTCAACCTCACGAATAAAAGCCTTGTTTCCAATACTCACGGCAACCGAAAGGCCTATGCCTTCTACGGAAAATCCGATCATCTGATCCACCAGCAGGCCTCCGCTCTGGCTTACAACAGCCACGTTCCCTTTGGCCGGCACGGTCATCCTCTCAGGGGCAATGAAAAAACTGTCGAAATGCGTTGGAGAATAGAGTCCGAGACAGTTCGGCCCGATAAAGGGAAAGTCTGCCTCCCGCGCAATCGAGACAATGCGTTCCTGCAACTGGGCATTGCCCACTTCGGCAAAGCCTCCGGATATGATCGCAGCCCCTTTAATACCCGCCTCGATGCAGTCCTGCATGATGCCGGGGACAACATCTGATCTTGCGGAAATGACAGCAAGGTCGACCGGATGCGGGAGATCCTTGACACTGGAATAAGCCCTCTCACCTTTCAGAATCCCTGCCTTGGGATTCACCGGGAATGCTTCGACAGGATAGCGATACAGATTTTTGTAATAAATAATATTCGATGGGTGCATATCATTATGGAGAGATACGCCGATGACAGCTATTGATTCGGGTTCGAACAATGGTTTCAGGTTCATATTTTCTCCCTTCTTCTGTAATTATTTTAAATTACATCATGCTGTAATAATGATACCGCTATGTAAACTACATACTGCAGGGATATAATTACGTATCTGTATTAAGGATAACCACTGTTCCATTCTTTGCAAAGCAACATGCTCTGCGCTACCGGTCAGCCCGGTAGGATTCAATCCAATAGCACTGTTTATGCCCCAAACTCTCGTATGACTCCCTTTCCTGTTGTGCCTGCGGCAATGTCTGCACGAGAGATATGATGAACCTGTGCCCGTTATCATCCTGTCGCCATAACGCCCAGAGGTTCTTTCTGCTGTTCTGATTCTGATGCTTATCCATCGAGGATATCCTTAATATGAAAGGTTCAGCGAAACCTTTTATCTGATTTTGTATCATACACGGTATCATCACTCTCTGCAAGCCAGCCTGAGCGTGCTTCTTCCTGGTAATCGAACTCGGGAACGTATGGTTTAATGTCCAGCAGCGGTGTGCCGTCAAGGATGTCTACATTTACGATATGAATAATATTATTCTCGATGTATTCAAGCTCCACGATGGATATACCGATTGGATTGGGCCTGTTGGGGGCCCGTGTTGCAAATACACCATGAGCTTTGTTGTGGAGAAAAGGCTCCACGGTCAGGCTGCACGTACTGGATTTATGGAAATGATAGAGGAGTATGATATGGGAAAAACCGTCCAGGTCTTCGAGAGCCCTGGTATACTCAGGTAAAATCTCCACCATACCCTTGATGCCCTTTGCCCCGGGTGGCTGGATGGGCATGCCTTCTTTGCTGTAAAATGGTGAATGAACTGTACCGATCGGCTGAAACGCTATGGTATCCAATTTGTACCCCCTTAGATAGAGCGATCAGGCTTTTTTTATTCTCCCCTGATTTCTTTCAATATGACCTGGTAGATGTGAAAACTGGATGCGACACTATCGAGGATAGCCTCTTTTGAATACTTCGGACCTCTTCCTATGCCCGGACATTGCAGACAAACACTCGCCCATGTTTCTATTGATCGCATATTCTGGAACCAGAAGGGAAACGTCTTGCATTGAACAGGACGTACCGGATAGATGGCACAACCGTTTTCAAAGAAAATGCATCTCCCGTCATCTGTTTCCCGTATACTGTAACTGTCCTGAAACGGATAGAGGCATCTCTCGACAAAGACTTCCCTATGCAGACCAACAAATTCAGCAATGGTTGTGATCTCCTGTTCATCGACATAGATAATACCCGACTCACCCGTGCAGCATAATCCGCACTTTTTGCACGCAAATTGAATACCGTCGTCGAAAAAATATTCCCTGCTTTTCAGGCCATCAATAAAAGCATCCATACATGTACCACCTTGTCGTCACTCTTATACATACACATCATTATTGGTCAAGAACGCAATGATTGAACCGTGATAATTCTTCAGCCCTGTTGTATCACTCACCTCACTGCGGAATCTTTCAATCCGGTCTCGCTTTAGACTGATAAAAAAAGACTTGCCATTTGCGCATATTTTGTATACCACGCTTGCAGTTTACCAAGAAAGGAGAGCAACTATGGCATATGTAATTACTGATGAATGTATCTGTTGTGGAACATGCCTTGATGAATGTCCTGTCGAGGCAATAAAAGAAGGTGATGATAAATATACCATCGATTCAGATCTCTGTACTGATTGTGGTGCTTGTGCGGATGTTTGCCCAACTGATGCTATAGAACCAGGGGAATAATTAAAAACTAAAGGCTTTCCTTTAGATATATGAGGAAAGCCTTTTTTTCATACAACATGTTTCTTTTCATGCATGTGTCTGTATAACTTTTTACAGATACCGAGATTGTTATACCTTTTATACACGGAGATGTCGCTTAGCTATAGATCAGCATCCGGACTTATCATTACATTAATCTGCAACTACCGGCAACTTCGCCTTATTTAACTCGATCCATCCATAGCCCTCACCCTTTCGTCTCTCCCTGACGAATTGTCATTCGCTCTATTCCACCACTGCGTATTTTCGCGTTTCAAACGCATATAATTGGTCTTTCGTAGCCTTATTTCACAGGATTGTGTTTAAAAATATGTCACTGAAAAAGGAAATCAAGATACGAATCCGGTCGCAGATACAATCCCGGATTCGTATCGATTTTTCGTTGAAGTGTATTTATGAACTCTTCGGGAAATATTTAGATAAAAAGCTGTTCTTCTTTCTTGCTGATACCCCTGCAGTACAAGGTTCCTCTTACCGTATTACCCCTTGCTCGTGAGTTTTGATCTCAGCACATTTGACAATGAGAATGTCACCACATTCCTGGGTGAAATGACAATCTCTTCAGCCGTTTTAGGATTACGACCTCTTCGCGCTGTTTTCTCCCTGACTTTCCACTTGCCAAAGCCGGAAATACTCACGGGCTCTTTCTCCTCAAGGGCTTGTTTAATGATTTCAATGAATGTCTCGATACCATCACTTGCCTCTTTTCGCGAAAGGCCAGTGCTCAAGACGATCTCATCGATAATCCCGCTTTTTGTCAAGGTGCCCATATGTACCTCCTTTGTATATCGCTCAGAATAGTATAACTATATAAAATTATTAATACCATAACATATAGATGTCAATACCCTTGTGGATTTGAAGTCTCTTTCAGAGATTTATTTATGCCAAGATCACGCGCCATGATAACGCGCAACCCGGAGATATTTATCTCTCTGAAATCGTGATTTACCCCGCAAGTAAATGAAAATATGTGTATTTTACCATGCGCTTGATTCTCGTTAATCGGCTCGATCTGAAATTTCCACCCCTGAGACTTCAGATAAGGAATTATTTTTTTTAGATCTTTCCAGACGAAACATTCATTCCAGTAATCCTCATCAGATCTCCCACATGAGTGTTGATTGTCTTTCATGAGTTCATATCTGCCTGCCATCGGCATGGATGCGTAAATATTATATCTTCTCATAGCCTTTGTATCGTCATCTTGGCGGTCACCCTTGAGCAAATAGATGGGTGATCAGGACTGATATACTATCTTGCACATGAGTTACGGATTCGCCTCTCCATAAGCAATCAATGGGAGGAAAATCCAAAGACAAGCCTTTGACTCTGTTTTACAGGCCCCGCAAAAAAACGGGGGAATCTTCGACAGGCAGCGGGAGAATGAACCCTGCGTTTTTATCCGGCGTCTTGTCGGGCGTAGTTAAGAATGAAGCCTGAAGCCGAAGACAAAGTACGAAGTTGCAAACGAAGCCTGACGAGGCCGGCATTGCTTGAAAGATGAAGATGGCTGTGTTTGCAAAAGTCTCGCTCCTGATGAACCAACCAGGCAACTAATTGATCTTATTATTACATGGTTCATAGCGGATATAATTTGTCAATCATCTCATGCGATTAGCCGGCTCGCACATAAATACTATGTGATCATATCAAGAGCGGATCGTACATGGGGCAGCCCGATAAGGTCGATCCCCTGGACTTTTTTAAGAGATTCATAATTCGTCTTCGGGATCATTGCCCGGGTAAATCCCATCCTGATGGCCTCTCTGATCCTCGATTCCATATGATTCACGGGCCTCAATTCACCGTTAAGACCGACTTCTCCGATACAGACTACGCCTGAAGGAAGCGGTTTGTCCAGTGCACTCGAAGCAATAGCCATAACAACAGCCAGATCCACCGCAGGCTCATTCACCTTAATGCCTCCGGCAATATTGACCACCACATCGGAATTCGACAGATAGGTTCCCGCTCTCTTCTCCATGACCGCAAGCAGGACAGACAACCGTGATGGATCCGAGCCGATGGATATCCTCTTGGGCATGGAATAGCTGGTCTTGCTCACCAGAGACTGAACCTCCACGACAAAGGCCCTGCTTCCTTCTATGGTCGCCATTACCGCGCTCCCGGAGGCATCTCCTCCAAGCCCGTGAATAAAGAGAGACGAGGGGTCTTTTACCTCGTGAAGACCCGTGGATTTCATTTCGAAAACACCGATCTCGCCAGTGGTGCCGAACCGGTTTTTCACCGCGCGCAGGATCCGGAATGCACCTGAAGAATCCCCTTCAAAATACAGCACCGTATCCACCATATGTTCGAGCATCTTAGGTCCTGCGATCCATCCGTCCTTTGTCACATGACCCACCACAAAGACAATGGTGTTCATCCCCTTTGCAATCTCCATGAGGATCCCGGCGCTGCCTCGGACCTGCGACACGCTCCCCGGCGGAGCGTCCACCTGAGAGGAATATACCGACTGAATGGAATCGATCACCACAAGATCGGGTTTGTGCACGTGAATCTGTTCCTTTATGTCCTCCAGAACAACTTCTGAATAGATCAGGATATTATCCGAAACAATCCCCAGTCTATCTCCTCTCATCTTAAGCTGCACAGGAGATTCTTCGCCGCTGATGTATAATATTTTGATGTTGCTTACCGCAAGATTATAGGCCATCTGGAGCATCATGGTCGATTTCCCGATCCCCGGGTCTCCCCCGATCAGGACCAGGGAACCCTCGACTATCCCGCCTCCGAGCACCCGGTCAAGCTCATCGATACCGCATTTTTTCCGGGCAAAATCAGCTGACTCGATACTCCCGAAGGGCATGGGCCTGCTCTGCCGTGCTCTTCTTGCCGTTGCACCCTTTCTTTCTTCGAAAACATCTTCAACCAGGGTGTTCCAGAGCGAGCAGGATGGGCATTTTCCCATCCACTGGGGGGATATGTAGCCGCATGATGAACAGCGATAGACTCTTTTCGGCTTGGCCATTCCTATTGGGTTACCCTCAAAACCTCTTCAATGGTGGTGACACCATCTTCAACCTTGCGGGCACCATCTTGTCTCAGCGAGTGCAGCCCCTGCTCAATGGCTATTTTTTTTATGATATTGGAATCGGAAGACTTCAATATCGTGTTCTTTATGGGATCGTTCATGATGAGAATCTCATAGATCCCCGTTCTTCCCTTGTAGCCGGTCTCGATACATTCGGTGCAGCCTGCACCGCGATACAGGAAACCGTCCTTGCTGAGCATGTCCTTGGACAGACCTATATCCAACAGGCTCTCGTTCTCGGGAAAATATTTCTGTCTGCACGAAGGGCAGATCTTTCTTACCAGCCGTTGTGCAAAGATCGCATTTACCGACGATGTCACGAGAAACGGCTCGATCCCCATATCGATCAACCTGGTGATCGCACTGGAGGCATCGTTGGTGTGCAGTGTGGAAAATACCAGATGCCCGGTGAGTGCCGCCTGGATAGCAATCTCTGCGGTCTCGAGATCTCTAATTTCGCCAACGAGGATCACATCAGGGTCCTGTCTGACGATAGAGCGCAATCCGGATGCGAAGCTCAAGCCCACTTTCGTATTTACCGGTATCTGTCCGATGCCCTTAAGCTGATACTCTATGGGATCTTCGATGGTCAGGATATTCTTATCCGGTGCGTTTATTCTGCTCAACATGGAATACAGTGACGTGGTCTTCCCCGATCCGGTAGGACCGGTCACGAGTATGATGCCATGTTCCTGTTTGATCAGCTTCTCGATGATAACCAGATCATCGGGATAATAGCCAAGCTCCTCCAGTCCAAACAGGACAGAAGATTTGTCCAGAATTCTCATCACCACGCGTTCCCCGTTGACGGTGGGTACGGTGGAGATTCGAAGATCCACAGAGTGATCTCCGAGTTTTATCCCGATTCTGCCGTCCTGAGGGAGCCGCTTCTCGGCGATATTGAGCATCGCCATCACCTTTATGCGAGAGACAACAGCCGAATGAATACGTTTGGGGAGAGTGACCACGTCATGGAGAATACCATCCACCCGGTAGCGCACCTTCACATCACTCTGGTACGGTTCGACATGGATATCCGAAGCCCTTTCCCTGTATGCCTGCACCATGAGGCGGTTAACCATACGGATAATGGGGGCCTCTGTCTCCATCACGGTAATGTCCTGAATGCTCTCGAGGTCCCGGAGTATCTCGTCTTCTTCCTCTTCGATATCCTCCATGATATCCTTGGCGCTCTCCTCCTTCATCTCCACGAGCCTGTTGATGGCAGCCAGGATTTCCTGTTTGGGAGCAAGGACCCTTTTGATGTCCTTGACCACCATGATCTTGGAGATATCGAATAACGCCTCCTGATTGGTGGGATCGTTCACCGCCACCACCATGGTGTCACCCTGCACCTTTACCGGGACCATAACATATTTGCGCAGGAAGGTTATAGGCAGCTTGTCAATAATCGAGGGATCCACCTCGATCTCGCCGATCATGTTCACAAGCGAGATACTCCACTGCTTTGACAGCGCCTCAATCATGTCATGATCTGAGAGAACGCCTGTGGCAAGAAGTGCATCCTGCAGAGACACGGCCTTTTCCCTCTGAATCGAACGGGCCTTGTCCAAGGCTGACTCGTCAATGAGGCTCATGTCCAGGAGAACGTCCTCAAGGCTTTGAATTTTCATCTTTCTCCCTGCTTATGTTATTGCCTTTATTCTCGCTGAGCTCTTTGTACTTCTCCCGGTAGAGCCCCTTGACCTTGTCATCGGTATCGATTATGCGCGGAGTCAGGAAGATATAGAGATTGGTCGTCTCCCTGATATTTGACATTGACTTGAAGAGGTATCCGAGAAGCGGGATTCTGCTCAGCAGAGGCACCCGGGTATCACCCATCGTGAGGGTATCTCCGATGAGTCCGCCGATGACCATGGTGCTCCCGTCCTTTACCGTTACGGTTGTATTTGCTGATCGCTTCAAGGTTGTCGGGGCAAATTCCTCCTCACCCTGCCCGGGCACCAGTGTGGTGTTTTCCTGGAACAGTTCGATCCGGATATTGCCCTGCTGGTTGATCTGCGGTGTCAGACGAAGGGTCACACCCACATCACGATAGTCGAAGGTGCGCACCGTCCTGTTGATATTGGTGCTGTCCGTGTCTGTTTTCGTAACATAGGGGACATTGGCCCCCACCTTGATCTCCGCCTCCTTGTTATCCATGGTGATGATCTGTGGGGTGGAGATAATGTTCACATCGGAATCCGTTGCCATGGCATTGATAAACGAAGACATGTTCGGGAAGGTTATCTGGGTATCACCGCTGCCTATAGTGATGGTCTCACCCACAACACCCAGAAGAGAGCCGGAAGGGAGATCTCCGGGGCTGGAGATAAAGTTCTGCCCGGTCCTGCCGAAGACGCCACCTGTACGCTGGCCGTCATCGTATTTGAAATCTTCGAAAAAGGTCCACTCGACCCCCACCTTGAAATCCTTATCGGTTTTCACCTCCATGATAAGTGCCTCGATGTAGACCTGTTTCCTTGGGATATCCAGATACTCGATGGTCGCGATAATGCTCTTGTATGCGTATGGATCGGCATAGATTATCAGGGAATTGGTTTCCGGGTCAGAGCTGATCTTGATCTCCTGGCCCTGGGATGTGCTGCGCGTTGTGGCGGACTTTCCTTTGACGGCATTAGGGGTTTCAGGGCTTTCCGGAGTAGGCATATCGGTCAGGACCTTCGCCATGTCTTCTGCATTGGCATATTGCAGATAGTACACGTGGATATCCTCCTTGCCGCTCGGGGTGGCAATATCCAGCGTCTTGATGAGTGTTTCGATCTCCGGCATATCCATTGCCGAGGCAAGGACAATGAGGGCATTTGTCCGTTCATAGGGGATGATCTTGGCCGAGGCCTTTCCACCGACAACGCCGACCTGTCGGGTTCTCCGTACACGGCTTGTCTGTGCTGCGCTGTCTTCTGCAAGGATCTCGGTGAGTTTCCCGCTCAGATCGCTTGCCGAGGCATAGGTAAGGGTGAAAATGCGTACCTCCTGTGCAAAACCCGTCACATCTACGACATTGAGGATATCCATAATCTTTTGTATGTTGGACATGGTATCGGTGATAATGAGTACATTGCTCTGGGGATACGCCAGAAGCTGTGATGTGCCTTTTGAGATGAGCGGAGACAGAAGGGTGCGCATGTCGTTTGCCTCGGCATGCTTTAAGGGAATAATCTGTGTCACCATCCGGTCTTCCCTCAGAGCAGGGAGATTAATGGCCGTCTCAAGGCTCTTGGTAATCGCTTCTGACGACTTTACGATCTTTGTTACACCGCCCACAGTGACCGTCCCGTACCCGTTCACCTCGAGCACAGAGAGAAACACCTGATATGCCTCGTCAAGGCTCATTTTTCTCGGGGATATTACCGTGACCTTCCCGGACACCTTATCATCGAGAATGAAATTCCTGCCGGTTATGTCTGCAATGAATTTAATAAAAACCTTGATATCCACACCATCGAAATCCATGGTGACCAGTTGCGCAGCGTCATCGGGGTCTTGAGCATTTACCTGTCTTGCTTGAGGCACATTCTGAGCCTTCCCGGTCAGGAGGGCAGGTTCCTTCGGCAGGACCCTGGCCCGGGGCTGAGTCTGCTTTCCTGAGGACTTTTCAATATTCACTTCTGGCGCAGGTGTTACTGATTCGGCGTCCTGCATCAACCGTGCTCCCCATATGCAAGGAGTGTCCAGCAAGAGAATCATCACTGCCACCAAGATTGCCTTTCGCGTATTCATTCTTCCCCCTTGTAGATTACTGCAGATGAATTATGGCATCAAACTCCATGTTGCCTCTGAGATATTCCAGGTCAGGGTCCTGGATTGCCCATAGCCTCACTTCAGGGTTCAATGCGTATGCCTTTTTAAAGGCAGAAAGTGCTTCAGACGGATTCTTCATTTTCGCATATGCACATGCCATATTATAGAGAGGTTCGACAAAATCACCTGATACCCTGTTTGCATGAACAAAATATCCTATGGCCTTATCCATATCCCCCTTTGCCAATAATACACTCCCGACATTATTCAAGATCCTGGCGTCACTGCGAAAGTATCGAAGCGCTTTTGTATAGGTGAGCAACGCCTTGTCATAATCACCTGATTCATAGTAGAGCCCGCCGAGCTTTAAATATGCATCCACCTTATCCGGCGCGAGCCTGATGGCCGCTGCAAAACGCTCGATCTCACCGGCCGAATCTCCACCTTCATGCAACATGGTGCCCTGCACCGCACGAGAACCAACCTCTGAGGTAATCGATGCTTTCCTCTGCACGGTCACGTTTTTCATTTCTTCATTACCATCTTTCAGTGTTCTTACACCATAGAAAAGAGCTGCAGTACCCGCAGAGCTTATGATGATGGAGAACAGAATCAGCCAGAAAATCTTTGTCCGCGAAAAATTACCTTCTCTGACAACGCCAGCCGAGAGTGTTGCCTTCTGGGCTTGTATTCTCTGAAGCGCATCGTATATCGAACTCATTTGATCCCTTCTTCAAGAAGTGCAATCAGCGTTAAGGTCTCAGGTCCTGCAACACCATCTCTATTGAGACCGAACTCCTCCTGTAATCGCTCAACACCATTAGCGGTCGCAATATCGTATAGCCCGCTGGGTTCATTCGAGATGTATCCGTGTTTCGACAATATATATTGCATTTTTTCGATTTCTTCTCCTGAATCTTCGAGGGTGTAGATCTTCTCTTCAAACTCTTTGGCATAATTTATCATTACATTCCATTTATATATAGAGGTGAATTCATCCATGGGCACCTCAACGATGGCCTTGTCCTTACCCAGAAAACGCACGAAATCATCCGTTGCATGGACCACAATCAGGTATCCCTTTTCGACAGAGGCAATGGATGGTCTCTCTATAAGCTGCAGGCACGCAGGCTGTGGATGGAGATTAAGCGTATCCGGCCCGGTGAGCCCGTTCGGCAATAAAGCCAGGATCTCCAGTGCGGAATCATAGTCCTCAATGACCCAGTCACCCTGATTGGTCGGCTCTTCCCGCGTCTCTAAGGTCCGGTCCATGACTGGACGGTCAGTAGCAATAACCGAGCTGTCAATATATTCTGAAAAGTCCGAAAAAAGCGAAGGCCAGAATATCCCCAGGAACACAATGAAAAAAGCTGCAGCAATACCCGGGACGAGCAGTCTGCGGGAGAAAGTCTCTTCATGGTAATTGCCCTGCAATTCTTTAATTGCGCTTTCCACAATGCCCCTGTTAATGCTTCTCTTGCCCCTTAAGCATGCTATGAGCAGCGCCCGTTCTGCTGCGGCGTTAATCTTTCTGGGGAGTCCCCGGGCATAGGTGTAGATCTTTTTTAATGCCCCGGCGCTGAATTTAATATCCCCATGGGAACCCGAAACGGAAAGCCGGTGAGCGATATACTCTTTTGTATCAGCCAGCCCCAGAGGCCATATGTGGTATCGCAGCACGATGCGGTCGTTTATCTGTTTCAGATCCGGGCAGGAGAGCATCTTTGCAAGCTGGGGTTGTCCTATCAGCAGGATCTGAAGGAGTTTTTCCTTTTCGGTTTCCAGGTTGGAGAGCATACGGATCTGCTCCAGCACCTCGGGTGAGAGATTCTGACACTCATCGATAATTAAAACGGCATTTTCCCCATCGACAAAAACCGTTATAAGAAAATCATAGAGCGCATCGAGAAGTTCCTTCTTCGAGGTGGAGCGCGCATCTATGCCGAAGTCCTGATTAATGGTCTGGAGAAGTTCAACAGCCGACAGCGACGGGTTTAATACCAGCGCAGTCCGGGTTTCTCGGGGAAGCATGCCCAGGAGGGACCGGCAGATCGTAGTCTTGCCGGCACCCACCTCGCCGGTGATCAACACAAACCCCTTTCTTCGTTCAATCCCGTATTGGAGATGAGACAACGCCTCCCGGTGCACCTGGGAAAGAAAGAGAAATTTTGGATCAGGTGTCAGATTAAAAGGGTTTTCTGAAAGCCCGAAAAAACTTTCAAACATTAGTATTCCCCTGCCTGCTCTCTACACCACGAACACATCACTGCAAAGGCACAGCTATCGTGGTCGACTCGCCTTTTCTCTCCAGTTCAACTTCCACTGAGGATTCGTTCTGCATTTCCTGATATGCATTGAATGCATCCTCCGGCGTTCGGATGGGTATGCCATTCACAGAACGGATGATGTCGCCGGAGCGTACACCGAGATCATAGACCATGGTCCCCTCTTTGAGATTGCTCACCCTGAATCCGTAGGGCTCGCCCCCCTTGAAATACGGCACAACTCTGGCAGAGCCGATATATTGATCCAGATTTTTCATGATGGAGCTCATACCTGAAGGACCGGACACGGAACTCCCTGGGGAAGATGGTGCTCGTGTTCTTCTTGTTGGTCCGGTGGGTTTCGTTTTTGTTTCTTCGATGACGAGCATCTGCTCCTGGCCATTTACATCCATGATCACCTTGTTTCTGTATATTGCTAAAACAGTTGCCCCTTTGACCTCTTCGCCTATTTTATAACTTTTCTGCTCCCTCTTCTCTTCTATAATAGCCCTGGCGATCTCTTTCGGTCCGGTTATTGTCCCCTTAAGGGTCAACCCCATCTCTGCAATGGGCCGGACAACATCCTTTTCCACCGGGGCTGCACCTGCCGAAGACGAACTCTTCCCCACCTGCAGAAGATTTCTTTCGACAATCACATCATATTCCGCTTTGCCCTTGGATACCTTGTTACGTTTTGAAACTTGAATATCAAGCTTTCCTTGCGGCCCAGGGGGCTCATAGAGGACATGGCCCGCGATAGATGTTATTATACCGGCTGCGACCCACGCAAATAAGGTCAACACAAATAATTCCAGTAACCACTTGAATCGATTTATCATGACGGATCTCGAATCAATCGTGAGGGCAAAATATTCCCGGCAGTGATTTGTTTCTCAGAGATGAATTTCCTGCACTCTGACATCTGTTTACCTCCCGGTCCTGTCATTATCATATCATACTATCAGGTCTCATAACATGCATACTCTCTCAAAAAAATTCTCACACGGTATCAAACCCATAAAATCTCATTGAGAAACTACCCCTGCCCCGAGTCAACGATCTGAGCCCTGTGGAATAGCCAAATGTAGCGGACAGGGGGACATAGGCCTTTATCTGGTGGTATTTGCCCTTGATAACCACCCCTTCAATGCTCGCCTTCCTGGAACTGAGATCGCCGACAACATCGCCCACATGTTCTTCAGGACAAAGGGCATCAAGCTCCATAATGGGCTCCAGTTGCGCAACACCTGCTTTCTTCAGGGCATCCTGCAGGGCCATTTGTGTCGCTATCTTTGTCCCCTGCGGGGTCGTCTTGTCGCTGAGTATGACCTTTGTTACCTCTACCTCAATATCTACGACATCGTATCCATATACAGGATCCGCCAGACAGGCCTCTTCGAGACCGGCCATGATGTATGGTTTCAAATCATCACCTGCATCCGGGACAATCGTGAATGTATTGCCGCTTCCACGCCTCGCAGGACGCGCACAAAGTTCTATCTGGCCGAAATGATCCGTTTCCCCGATCTTCTTGTCAAACACAACCTCAGCCACTGAGGGCTGCTGCAGGGTGGAACAATAGAGCACCTGTGGTTTCCCCACATTGATGTCCACCCCGAATGCAGTCTTGAACCTGTCTATAGCCACTTCAAGATGAAGCTCGCCCATACCGGCAAGAATAATCTGACCGGTATCCGGATCCTCATTCACCATTATGGTGGGATCTTCCTCCATGATCTTCTTCATTGCCTGCAGCAGACGCTCGGAAGAATCCGAACTTTTTGGTTCAATGGCAACCGAAATCACCGGTTTCAACACATCGATCGGCTCCAGCACGACAGATTGGTCCTGTCCGGTAATGGTATCCCCGGTAACAGAATCTTTCAGACCCACCACGGCAACAATGTCCCCTGCTACCGCACGGTCTATCCGCTGTTTATGATGGGAATGCATCTGGAACAGTCTGGCAATCTTCTCCCGGGTATCTCTCGTGGTGTTATACACATCCTCACCCACATTAAGGGTGCCGGAATATAATCTCATATAGACCATTCTCCGGCCTTCATCCATATAGACCTTGAACACATACCCCAAAAGCGATCCGTCAGAGGTGATATCCACCTGTATCTCTTCACCGGTCTTTTTGTCATGGGCGATTACGGGTTTGACTTCCTCAGGAGAAGGAAGGTAATCGATAACAGCATCGATCAACGGCTGTATCCCTTTATTCTTGAGGGCAGAGCCGCACAGTACCGGTACAATGAGATTATCGAGGGTCAGCTTCCTCAGTGTCTCCATTACCCTGTCCTGATCAGGGATCTCTCCGGCAAGATAGGCCTCCATTATTTCATCGTCATAGTCGGCGAGGGTCTCGAATATATCATCTCTCGCCTGTATTGCATCAGGAAGAAGATCGTCTGTTATGGGATAGACATCAAAGGTTGCACCAAGACTGTCCTCATCCCAGAGCAGAAGGCGCCACCCCACAAGATCAACAATGCCTTTGAGATTATCCCCTTCGAAGAACGGGAGCTGCAGGGGCAGAGGTTTTACCTCGAGACGGTCGTGCATCTGTTCTATCACGGAATCGAAATCAGCACCGAGTCTGTCTAATTTATTCACAAAGGCAACGGTGGGAACATGATATTTCTTACATTGCTGCCACACGGTTTCAGTCTGGGCCTGAACCCCGCCAACGGCGCACAATATCATCACGGCGCCGTCAAGCACCCGCAGGCTCCTTTCCACTTCTATGGTGAAATCAACATGGCCGGGCGTATCGATTACATGGATTTCGTGATCGTTCCAGCTGCAGGTAGTTACCGCAGACGTGATAGTGATACCCCTCTCCTGTTCCTGAGGCATCCAATCCATGGTGGCCTGACCATCGTGAACCTCGCCCATCCGGTGTATCTTCCCGGCATAAAAGAGTACCCTCTCTGTAACCGTGGTCTTGCCTGCATCGATATGGGCTACAAAACCCATGTTTCTCACTCGTGTCAGTCTTTTTTTGCTCATGAGGATTTCCCTTGCTTATCTATTATACACAAAGATCAACATCATATACATACTTCATTTCTTTACCCAAAAACACCTCCCCAATGTCTATGAACTGCTGGGAGAGATCGGACAGATAGTAGACAATTGACTGCTCTCTTCCGGAATCATATCCGTCCCCGATCATTTTTGATACAACCTTGGCCGTGGAATCGGCCGAATCTATTATACGGACTCCATTTCCCATGACCTGGGCAATAATCCCTTTTAACATGGGATAGTGGGTGCATCCAAGCAGTAACGTATCAATGTCCTGCGCAATCAGATCGTTGAGATAACGCCGTGCTACCTGCCGGGTAATCTCGTCATCAAACCACCCTTCTTCCACCAGCGGCACAAAAAGCGGACATGCCTGAGAAAACACCTCGGCTTCGGGTTTCATGGTGTGTATGGCGATATCATATGCCCGGCTTGTTATGGTCGAGGGGGTGCCGATTACCCCTACCCTTCTCCCTTCTGCTTCCACAACCGCATGCGCACCGGCATCCACAACTCCTACCACAGGAATAGCAAATTTTTCCCTCAATGCAGGGATTGCATGGGCACTGGCGGTATTGCATGCAACCACAAGCATATCAATGTCTTTAGAAACAAGGAAACCGGCGCACTGGAGGCTGTAGCGAATGATCGTCTTGCTCGACTTCGTCCCGTAGGGAAGGCGCGCACTGTCCCCCAGATATGCAATATCGATCCCGGGCAACAGATCCAGCAGCCCTTTAAGCACGGTGAGCCCTCCGATGCCTGAATCAAAAACCCCGATCCTTGTATATTCTTTTTCCATGGATAACCTGTTCTCTCTTATCTGACATATGATAAATACAATTGCCCATTTTCTATGTTTTTTGCTAACAGCTGTCAAGCAAAGAGCATTATCTCTCAAGTTCACCATACAATTTCCGAATATTCTTATGAAGGTGCAATTTAACTGTGGCACAACGGTAAAATATGATAAGGGCATGCACTGTTGTGACTTGTGCGCTGAACAGGGAGAAAACATGAACCATGCAATAGCAGTTATCGGTCTGGGATATGTGGGTCTGCCACTGGCTGTGGCGTTCGGGAAAAAATATCCCACCATGGGTTTCGACATCAATACGTCAAGGATCGATGAGCTGAAGTCATACCGTGACAGAACCCGGGAGATGAGCCCGGAAGAGCTTAAATGTGCTCCGCATCTTTCCTATACCTGCACTTTTGAAGATCTCAGACAATGCAACACCTATATCATCACCGTCCCCACCCCCATCGATCATTATAACAGACC
>CAYRCP010000003.1:0-43674 GCA_964422755.1 uncultured Bacteriovoracaceae bacterium
GCAGTTCAGATCGGATGATCCGCCCTGTATGATGGCTGAAGGCGTTGCCGAGAATGTATCGATCGTGGGCAGATTACCCACCGTGATGGTGACGCTGTCTGTAACAGAACCGTTTGTATTGGTTGCCGTGATTATATAGGTGGTGGTCACAGCTGGAGAAACGCTGAGCGAACCGCTCTGGACAACTACGCCGATAGTCTGATCGATACTGACGGTATCTGCATTGGCAGAGGTCCAGGTCAATGTCGTGGAACCGCCTGCTGTAATGACCTCCGGTGAGGCAGATATACTCACGGTGGGAAGCTGAGTGACGGTTACAGTCACACTGTCCGTTCTCGAACCATAGGCATTCGTGGCTGTGATCGTATAGGTCGTTGTCAGGCTCGGTGTAACATCAACTGCGCCGTTAACTGCAACCGTGCCGATCCCCTGGTCGATGCTTACGCTTGTTGCATCGGTGGTGGTCCAGCTCAAGTTTGCGGTTCCGTCGTTGTTGATGGAACCCGGGGTTGCGGTAAAGGTATCGATTGTGGGTAACGGATTCACGGAAACGGTTACTGTGTCTGTGGTTGACCCGTTCGTGTTGTCGGCGGTAATCATGTAGGTCGTGGTGACGCTCGGGTCTACATCGATGGTGCCGTTTGTTGCAACCAACCCGATCCCCTGATCAATGCTGCAAGTATCTGCTGCACTGGAATCCCATATCAATGTTGTTGTCTCACCTTCGGTTATTGTATCTTTAGATGCACTGATACTAACGACCGGCGGCAGTCCGACAACAACGGTTACATTATCGGATACCGAACCATATTCATTGGTCGCGGTAATGGTATAGGTGATGCTCTCTGTCAGGGTAACACCGATTGAGTTCGCCACGTTCGGCTCGAGCTCTCCAAGCCCGAGATCAGGCTCTATGCCCAATGTATTCGCGTTAGAAGACAGCCAGCTCAGGATGCTGGTTTCGCCTGAACTGATGGGATTCGGCAATGCGGAGATACTCACGTCGGGCAGCGGCTGCGCAGTAACCGTAATTGCTGCGCTTGCTGAGCGTGAACCATATTCATTGGTGGCTATGATGATGTAGGTCGTGTCAACGGTAGGAGAAACACCGGTTGAACTCGCAACATTTATCAGCTGGCTTCCCAGTCCCTGGTTGATGTATACGCTCTGGGCGTCTGACGAAGACCAGGTCAGATTGGATGTTTCACCATCAATGATTGCATCAGGATCTGCAGACAGGCTGACTGTGGGCAGCGCATTGACCGTCACAACAGCAGTGTCCGAACGTTCTCCGTATTCATTCGTGGCTGTAATGGTATAGGTCGTTGTTACCACCGGCGATACGCTATATTCGCTTCCGGTCACAACACCGATGCTCTGGTCGATACTCAGTGAGTCTTCGCCTGTCGATGCCCAGCTCAGGGTGGAGGATTCGCCCTCGGTGATCGCGGCCGGGCCGGCAGACATGCTTACTGTCGGCAGGTTGTTTACCGTCACGGTCACGCTTTCGCTCACCGCACCAAACGCATTCTCTGCAATCAGGGTGTAGGTTGTGGTAAGCACTGGAGATGCGTTCAGGGTATCGCTTACTGCAACAGCGCCGATCCCCTTATCAATGCTCGCTGAATCCGCACCCGTAGTCGCCCAGCTCAGATTCACACTCTCGCCTTCTACTATCGTGGCAGAATCGGTGGTGAACGAGTTGATCACCGGAAGGGTATTCACGGTTACGGTCACGCTGTCAGTCACTGTTCCGTTCGCATTTGTTGCAGTGATGGTATACGTGGTGGTAATAGAGGGTGATTCATCCTGTGAACCCTGGGTATTCGCGGTCACTGCCCCTATGCCCTGATCAATACTCACACTGTCTGCATTCGATGATGTCCACGCAAGGGTAGATGTCTCACTTTCGGTAATGGTTGCAGGATTCGCCGAGATACTTACTGTCGGCAGGTTGTTCACGGTCACGGTAACATTATCAGTGGCAGTGCCATACGAATTGGTTGCGATAACCGTATATGTGGTGGTGACTGTCGGAGAGACATCCGCGGTCCCTGTTGCTGTGACATTGCCGATACCATGGTCAATACTCACAGTGGTCGCATCCGTAGAACTCCAAGTCAGGGCTGTAGTACCGCCTTCAGTAATGGCTGCAGGCGATGCAGAGATTATCACTGTTGGTATTACCCCCACGGTCACTGATGCACTGGACAGACGCGTGCCGTTCGTGTTGGTGGCGGTTATGGTATAGGTAGTGGTAATCGATGGCGAAACCGCTAAGGAACCGCTCACGGCAACCGCGCCGATACCCTGATCAATGCTTGCGGAATCAGCACTGGTGGCATTCCAGGTAAGCGTCGTACTCGCTCCTTCGGCAATCGTTGACGGCATTGCGGAGATGCTCGCCTCAGGCAGATTGTTTACCGTAATGGTAACACTGTCGCTGCGTGTCCCGTATGCATTTGTAGCAAGAATGGTATAGGTCGTTGTCACGACTGGGCTTACCACGGTTGAATCGCTTGCCGCCACTGTACCGATGCCATGATCGATGCTCACGCCGGCAGCGTTAGTGCAATCCCAGGTAAGTGTTGCATTGTTACCCTCGGTAATGGCTGCAACGTCAGAAGAAATGCTTACGGTGGGAAGATTGTGCACCACCACGGTAACACTTGCCGTGCGGGTCCCGAATGTATTGGTGCTGGTCATTGTGTAGACGGTTGTGACGAGCGGTGATACCGTCACAGAACTGTTCAATCCGACACTGCCCACTCCCTGATCGATATCCACAAACCCGGCACCGGTGGTGCTCCACGAAAGCGTTGCAGACTGGCCTTCGATAATCGTGGAGGGACTTGCTGTAAATGAAGTGATAATCGGCTTGTTGTTTACCGTCACGGTCACGCTGTCAGTGACAGAGCCGTAGTCATTGGTGGCAGTGACCGTATACGTCGTCGTCACGGTCGGTGATACGCTCAAGGGTGACGGAACCGAGCCGATCCCCTGATCGATTTCTACGATACTGGCACCGGTTGACGTCCATGACAGCAGTGCGGACTCATCCTCTATTATCGTTTCCGGGGATGCGGAGATGCTCACTGTTGGTAGATCACCGACAGAGACGGTAACGGTACGCACAGTGTTCCCGTACATGTTTGTTGCGGTTAAGGTATAGGTCGTGGTTGCACCCGGCGTGACGATTGAGGTCCCACTCGGCCCCACGGCGCCTATACCCTGATCGATACTTACGGAGTCTGCTCCGGAGACGGTCCAGGAAAGCGTTGAGGAATTCCCGGCGACCACTGCCTCCGGGTCTGCAGAGAAGCCGACCACCGGCGTATTGCCCACCGTAACGGTAACACTGTCGTTTGCTGAGCCTGCAGGACCGACCGCCGCGATGGTATAGGTGGTAGTCACATCAGGTGTTACAATGATGGAGTCATTTACCGCAACAGCGCCTATGCTTTGGTCGATGCTTGCGCTTGTTGCATCGGTAGAGGTCCAGGTCAATGTCGTGGAACTGCCTGTTGCAATGACCTCCGACGATGCAGAGATACTCACGGTGGGGGGCTGGGTCACGGTTATGGTAACACTGTCCGTTCTCGAACCATTGGCATTCATTGCCGTGATGGTATAGGTCGTGGTCAGGCCCGGTGAAACATCAGTAGATCCGTTGACCGCAATAGAAGAGCCGATACCCTGGTCGATGCTTGCGCTCGTTGCATAGGTGGTTGTCCAGTTCAAGGTTGTTGTCTCGCCACGGTTGATGGAACCCTGGGCGGCAGTAAATGTATCGATTACAGGTAACGGGTTCACGGTAACTGTTACGGTATCGGTTGTTGATCCATATGCATTTTCTGCAGTGACTGTATAGGTGGTTGTTATGGTTGGAGTTACATCTGCAGTACCGCTCGTAGCGCCGCCTGTATCAACCCCCTGGTCTATGGTACATGAAACAGTTGCTGCGCTTGAATCCCACAAAAGTGTCGTGGTCTCTCCCTCGGTGATGGTATCCCGCGATGCGCTGATACTGACGACCGGCGGCAGACTTACAACCACGGTAACGTAGTCGGATACTGAGCCATATTCATTCGTCGCCGTAATGGTATAGGTGGTGTTCTCCGTCGGTGAAACACCCGTAGTGCTCGCCACGTTGGGCTCAAGGGTCCCGAGCCCGAGATCGGGCTCTATCCCCAGCGTAGTCGCTGATGAAGACAGCCAACTCAGGATGCTGGTCTCACCGGATGAGATTGGGTTCGGCGCGGCAGAAATATCCACACTGGGGAGCAGCGGCTCTGCAGTAACCGTGATTGCTGCGCTTGCTGATCGTGAACCATATTCATTGGTGGCTATGATGACATACATCGTATCCTCGGTTGGAGAAACCCCGGTTGAACTTGCCACATTTATCAGCTGGCTTCCCAGTCCCTGGTTGATATATACGCTCTGAGCATCTGACGATGACCAGGACAGATTGGATGTTTCACCATCGATGATTGCATCGGGATCCGCAGACAGGCTGACTGTGGGCAGCGCATTGACTGTAACAATAGCAGTGTCTGATCGTTCTCCGTATGCATTCGAGGCCGTGATGGTATATGTTGTTGTTACTACCGGCGATACGACAAATAAAGTGGTGCCGGTCACATCGATGGGTCCAGGGTCAAGAATCAGTGTATCTGCGCCGGTTGAGGTCCACACCAAACTGGCTGATTCACCTTCGGCGATCGCAGCCGGGACGGCTGAGATACTTACTGTCGGCAGGTTGTTCACCGTCACGGTCACACCCGCGCTCACATCACCGTACGCATTCGATGCAGTCAGGGTATAGCTGGTAGTAAGTACAGGTGATGCCACGTATGAAGTGGTACCGGTCACGTCAATGGATCCAGGATCGAGAGTCAATGAGTCTGCCCCGGTCGATGTCCAACTCAGGGTAGCGGACTCGCCCTCGGTGATCGTTGAAACATCACTAATGAACGAGCTGATTATCGGCAGTTCGTTTACGGTAATTGTCACGCTGTCAGTACCGGTACCGGCCGGACCCTCTACGGTAATGGTGTAGGTGGTAGTAACGGTCGGCGATACATCCACCGAGCTGTTCACATCAACGGGGCCGATTCCCTGGTCGATGCTCGCGCTGGTGGCATTAGTGGAGGTCCAGTTCAACGTGCTGGAATCACCCTCTGATATGGTGGAAGGAGTTGCTGAAAGAGTGACTGTCGGGGCATTGTAAACCGTAACGGTCACACTGTCGGTCACATCCCCGCACGTGCTTGTCGCAGTGATGATATAGCTCGTGGTGAGTGTTGGCGATACGATCGTAGTCCCGCTGGCTGCAACAGGCCCGACTCCCTGATCGATACTTACCGTTGTAGCGTCCGTTGTGTTCCAGCTCAGCGTAGTTGACTCACCCTCATTGATAGGGTTGGGTGAAGCGGAGATGCTTGCAGTGAGCTGCTGATTCACCGTAATGGAAATGCTCTGGCTGGCATACCCGTATGCATTCGTAGCGGTAATGGTATAGGTGGTATCGTAGGCAGGGGTGACGCTTTGTGACCCGCTTGCGCCGACAGTACCGATCCCCTGGTTGATGGTCAGGGTGTCTGCACCTCCAGAACTCCATGTCAGGATGGCCGATGAACCCGCGCAAATATCTGTGAAATCCGCCGAGATACTCACCGTCGGCAGGTTGTTTACGGTCACGGTCACATTTGCGGTGCGGGTCCCAAAGGTATTAATTGCCGTGATCGTATATGTTGTCGTCACAGCGGGATTCACGAGCTGCGTGCCGGGTGTGTTTTCGGTGACTGCCCCGACACCGCCGTCAATACTTACGGAATCCGCATTGGAGGATGTCCACGAAAGTGTCGAAGACTCGCCCTCGGTGATGGTCTCCGGCAATGCCGCAATACTCGTCTGCGGCAAATTGTTTACAGAGATTGTGACACTCACCGTGTCCGACCCATGCGTATTGGACACGGTAAGGGTATAGGTGGTAGTTACCACTGGTGAGACTGTTGTAGAGCCGCTTGTGGCAGTTGAACCGATTCCCTGGTCGATACTTGCGAAATCCGCACCGGTAGAGCTCCAGCTCAATATTGTGGAGCCGCCCTCGGTAATGGTAGTCGTTTCCGCAGTAAATGATTCAATGGTTGGAGGATTGTTCACCAAAACCGTAACCGTGTCTGTACGGGACCCGTATGTATTGGTTGCCGTAATAATGTAACTCGTAGTCACACTTGGCGAGACCTCTGTAGATCCATTCACACTCACAGGACCGATGCCCTCAATGCTCGCAGAGTCGGTATTCGTGGTGTTCCAGGACAGTGCAGCGCTCTCGCCCTCACAGATTGATGCCGGCATGGCAAAAATACTGACTGTGGGCAGCTCATTCACGATGATGGTGACATTGGAACTGCGTGAACCGTAGATATTCGTGGCGGTCAGGGTATAGGTTGTGGTCACCGAAGGTGTCACTGCCTGCTCTGCGCTTGCGCTTACCGGGCCGATCCCCTGGTTGATACTGGCAGTATCCGCATTTGTCACTGTCCAGCTCAGGGTGGCGGAAGTTTCTTCCGTCATTGTGCCTGAGTCTGTGGTGAATGAATCGATTACTGGCAGGGTGTTTACGGTGACGGTCACACTGTCAGTGCTCGTCCTGTTCCCGTCATCATTGGTTGCAGTGATGGTATAGGTGGTCGTTATCACAGGAGATACACTCTGCAAGCCACTCGTGTTCGGGGTCACGGAAATGATGCCCTGGTCAATGCTCGCTGTATCGGCATTGGCGGAGGTCCACGAAAGGGTTGAGGATGATCCTTCGATGATGGTAGCCGGCGATGCCGAGATACTCACCATGGGATATTCGCCTACATCTACCGTTACCGCCGCTTCACGAGAGCCATAGAAATTGATAGCGGTTAGTGTATAGGTGGTGGTTACAGTCGGTGAAACCAAAGTTGTACCATTGACAGCAACTGTCCCTACCCCGTTGTTGACGCTTACTTCAGTGGCACCGGTTGTAGCCCAGTTCAAGGTAGTTGACGCACCCGCGATTATGGGATTCGGCGTTGCGATGAAAGAGCTTATTACGGGCAGGGTGTTCACGTTCACGGTCACGCTGTCTGTGCGGGATCCATATGCATTAACAGCGGTTATGGTATACGTAGTCGTCACCACAGGCGATACCGTATATGAGGTCATGCCGGTTACATCGCCAACACCCTGATCGATGCTTATTGTGTCGGTATACGATGTCGTCCATGACAGGGTGGCTGATCCCCCCTCGGTAATTGCCCCGGAGCTGGATATGATATCCACGACCGGCAGATTGTTTACATCAAGTACAACACTCTCTGTTGCCGTCCCTCCCGGGCCGTCCACCGTGATGGTATAGGTGGTGGTGGTAACCGGTGCAACCCCGGTAGTGCTGTATACATTCGGTGTTACCGCACCGATGCCCTGGTCGAGGCTTGCGGCAGTGCCGTCTGCCGAGTTCCAGGTCAAAATCGCTGCCTGCCCCTCCACAAGGGGATTGGGTGATGCTGAAATGCCTGCAGTCGGCGGTGTTGGAACCACCTCGATGGCACAGATGGCGGCATCATTAATCCCGGCGAATGTGAGATCGAGCACGCCGTCTGCCACATTCACCGAGGTGATGGTAACATCATATGCCTCGTATTTGCCTGCCTGGGAGAGGATGTCCAGATCGGTTATGATCTCATTTCCCTCAGCACTCACGCTGAAGACCTGCTGACCGGCAGTATCATAGTACATCTCTGCAAACCGCAGCGTGATATCATAGTTCCAGTCCGCCAGTGGAATGGCATAGGAAAAGTCGCTTCCATAACCGTAGCGCTGGCTCTGGTAGAGTTCATCATCCGAGGTGCCTGCTATGGTATTGCTCGTGGAGTAGACATTCCCCCCGGTATAGTACGTATCTGCAACGTAATTCGTTCCATCAAGGGCGGTATAGGCCTCCCCTCCGCAATTGACGGCAACGGACATCTGGGATGCGATGCTCACGGTTATGCTCTCCGATGCAGAGCCGCCATATCCCTCCACGGTGATGGTATACGTTGTTGTCACCAGGGGCGAGACAACGACAGACCCATTGAGAGCAACATGGCCAAATGCATTGATGGTTGCCGTCGTGGCATCAGCCGAGGTCCATGTCAATGTTGCAGACTCGCCGATATTGATCGTGGTGAGATCTGCCGAGATGTTAACGATGGGGATCGGATGAACAATCACTGTTGAAGAAGCAGTACCTGTTCCCCCGGGCCCGTCTACGGTAATGGTGTACGTGGTGGTTTCGGCCGGAGAGACACTTATTGAATCGTTTACCTCTACAGCACCGATGCCTGGTTCAATTATTGCCGAGTCCGCATTTGTGGTGGTCCAGTTCAGGCTAGCTGAATCCCCTGCCCCGATGTATCCGGGATCCGCACTCATGCTCACGATTGGCGGTTGATTGACCGTGACGGTGACACTGTGCGTTGCAACACCACCAGGCCCATCCACCGTAAGGGTGTAGGTGGTGGTTTCGGCCGGAGAAACACTCTCGGAACCGTTTACCGGGGCAGTACCGATGACGGGATCTATTGTTGCCGAGTCTGCATTTGTGGAACTCCAGGTAAGGGTTGTACTCTCGCCCGCATTGATGGGATTGGTGCTTGCCGTGATGCTGGCAGTCGAGGGATCACTGACCGTAATGGTGACAGTATCGGTTGCACTGCCATAAGCATTCGTTGCAGTGATGGTGTATTGTGTCTCTGCTGCAGGGGTTACGCTCAGAGAGCCATTCAGTGCAACCAGGCCTATTCCCGGGTCGATGCTTACCGTATCAGCACCATCAGAGGTCCAGGTCAGGGTGCTTGATGACCCGTTCACGATTGAGGTAGGCGCCGCCTGAATAGTCACCGCAGCTGACTGATCCACCATGATCGTGACACTGGCTTCCCTGGATCCATAGGCATTGGAGGCCGTAATGGTATAGGTGGTGGTAACAGCGGGGGTAACGACATCGGAACCGCTCAAGGCCGAACTGTCTATGGGCTGAACACTCACCGTATCCGCATCGGATGAACTCCAGGTAATTGTCGCTGACTCGCTTATGGCGATATTTGTTCTGTCGCTTGCTATACTCACTGTGGGCAGAGGATTTACCGTGACATCAACGCTGTCCTGGGCGGTCCCTCCCGGCCCTGTGACTGTGATGATATATGTGATCACTCCTGTCCCTGAGGGAGACACACCGGTCGTCCCGCTTGCATCCACATCTCCCACACCATTGTTGATGCTCGCAGAAGTTGCATCGGTCGAAGTCCAGGTCAAGGTTGTGGTGCCGCCTTCGGCGATATACACAGGATTCGCGGATATACCCACGGTAGGTGGAGCGCTGTTCACCACCACGGTGGTGCTGTTCTGGGCGGTTCCCCCGGGCCCGTCTGCAGTAATGGTATACGTCGTTGTAACGGTGGGGGAAACACTCTGGAATCCGCTGGCATCTACCTCTCCGATGCCATTGTCAATGCTCACCGTATCGGCATTGGACGAATTCCAGGAAAGGGTCGATGACTGCCCGGGATCGATCTGAAACGGGTCTGCCGAGATGTTTACCGAAGATGCGGCAAGATTCACCTCTATGGCGCATATGGTGGCATCGCTTGCCCCGGCAAATGTGATATTCAACTCACCGTCATTTACCGTGACAGAAGGCACGGTTACATCATAGGCCTCGAATTTACCGACATGTTCGAGGATATCGAGATTGCCGAGAACCTCTGTCCGCTCAATAGACACACTGAAGACCTGGTCGTCGATATTGTCGTAATACAGCTCGGCAAACTTCAGGGTAACGTCATAGTTTCCGTTGGATATCGGTATATTGCAAGAAAAGTCATTCCCGTACCCATACCTGAGGCTCTGGTAGAGGGTATCGTCCTGCGTTCCAGAAATGGCATTCGCCACTGAATACGTGCTCCCGCCGGTAAAGTAGGTATCTGCACCAAAGGTAGTGCCGTCGGCAGCTGTATAGGAAGACCCCCCTGCATTGACTGCCACAACTGCGGCCGATGATGTGCTGCACCACATTATCAGAAACACAAGAAGAGTTATTATTGTTGAACAAACTTTGTGTTGAAATGAATACATGGAAGACCCCCTAATCCATCACCCGGTGAGCTATCTTGCCCGATAAATTGATCTATGCGATAAAAAGTGATTATCCCTCTGATCTGAAAACGAGAACCACTCCATCATATTTTAAACCTGGATTTACCCTATCCCCAAATATCAATCAGTCTTTTTATCTTAAATACTTAGCACAATGCATACCACTATGAGGCCCAGACAATCTTGTATATATATTATAGAGTTAAGTTTCAGTGTTTTTTGCGAACCAACCACAAGCGGAAATAATGTGAAAATTTTTTCTTAGTTATATGGAAAAAAAAGTAACATGGGCATGTAAAATATTGAACAATTATGAATAACTCCGAAGATCTGAATGCTGCCGAGCGTATTCTTAAAACATACTGATACATATCGGATTGTTGCATCAATCTTACGGCAACAAGAACCCTGGAAGATATGTATTCCGCTTGAAACAGATCCCCTTTCTGCGCTACATTGATACCCTGTCGCATCAATCACTTTTTGTGCACAGGAGATGTACGATCATGAGATCCCAATATATGAGTAAATATTATCTATTGCCGGTTGTTCTGAGCCTTCTCTTTTTATCTGCATGCGCAACTGCTCCGGTTACCGGAAGATCCCAGTTGATCCTCATGAGTGAGCAGCAGGAATCAGCGCTTGGCTTGCAGGCATACCAGCAGGTCCTTTCCCAGGAAAAGGTCTCAAAAGATGCACAAATTAATGCCCTGGTAAAAAAAGTCGGCTCACGAATAGCTGCAGTAACGGATAAACGTGGCTATAACTGGGAATTCACGGTAATCGACGCTGATGATACAGCCAATGCCTTTGCACTTCCCGGGGGCAAGGTTGCGGTGTACACCGGCATTTTGCCTTATACAAAAGATGAGGCAGGTCTTGCGTTTGTCCTTGCTCATGAGATAGGCCATGCCCTCGCCCGCCATGGTGGAGAAAGAATGAGCGAACAGCTTCTCATACAGCTCGGCCAGCAGGGGCTCAACATCGCCATAGCCGATAAAAGTCCCGAGGCAATCCAGGCAATCAACCTTGGGTACGGTATTGCAAGCACTGTGGGTCTTGTTCTCCCCTTCAGCAGAATGCAGGAATACGAAGCAGATAATATCGGTATCATACTCATGGCAAAAGCCGGCTATGACCCGAGAAAGGCCCCTGAATTCTTTGACCGTATGATGAAAGGAGCAACTCATGGATCAACTCCGGAATTCCTCTCAACCCACCCGGCAGACGAAAACAGGATACGCCGCCTCAAGGCGCTGATCCCCGAGGCCATGCAATACTATCACAAGTAGTCCCGCTGATGAGCCTTCATGAAAATCTCTCCTTTGACACGGACAGGGCTTTTGTTCTATACTCAGCTTAGAGTTTAACTTCATGCTTAAAAGGAGTACCTAATGGGATTAAAAATCGGTGAGATAGCAAAAAAAAGTGGCGTCCCACCGTCCACCATACGTTACTATGTACGCCAGGGGCTTCTCCCGGAGCCCGACAAGGTCAATAAAAGCATGGCCTACTACGATGAGGGCTGCATAGAGAAGATCCAGGCCATTCGTCACCTCCAGGAGACAAAATACTTTCCTCTTTCGGTCATCAGGAATATTCTGAGAAGGATGGATGAAGGGATGAGCCTTGAAGAGGCCGAGGCCATTGAAGATGTGGTATTCGGCACTCAGGCTGATGCAACCGACATTGTGGTGGATAAAAAAGAGTTCCTCAAACATACCGGTCTCACAGCAGAGCAACTGCAGGAAGCCGTAAAGATCGGGCTGCTCATGCCCTACCTTCAGGAAAAGGGCCGCACATCTTACAATCTCGAAGATATCCGTTTCGGCAGGGATGTATTGAAGCGACTCATAGATTTCGGCCAGGATATCAATGAAATGGAATTTTATGTGGAACTGGGAAATCAGATCGTGGACCAGGAGATCAAACTCAGAAGAAAGGCCGTACAGGGAAAATCCCCTCAGGAAAACATCAAGATAACTACAGAAATCTCAAAGATGGCGGATTTCTTGAGGAGCTATATTATGAAACGACTGTTTCAGAGAAAGATTCAGGCAACGATACAAAAGAGTCTCAAGAAATAATAGCTGCGACACAATGTCTTGTAAAAATATCGATCAAGACATACTGTGTCCTTGAGCTCAGGAAATGGTATTTTATTCCACATCCTTGAGAATATATTTTCCATTATTGAGAAATACGTCCAGAGAATCAGAAGTCATCTTATTGAAATTAATGAAACTATTTTCCAGCATGATTTTTGCTACATCTTGCGAAAAAGAAGTACCGCTTCTTAAGGATAAAAGAACAGGATAATTCATTCAGACAACTATGGTTTGATATTTGAATAATGTCAGATAGTTATTATGTGATTCTCAATTGAATAATTATCGGAGGAAATATAACATGACCCCAGATTGGGCACACCTGGTGAAAAGAATAGTTTCTTTCCTTATCGTCACATTTTTTGCTGTTGGATGTTCAGGAGGCGGAGGTGGTGGATCTGATGATACATCGGGAGAAACACCAAACACGCTGAGTATCAGCATAACCTCGCCTGGGAGCCCTATCACTGTTGCTGCAGGAGATTCAGTAGAGTTTCAAGGGGCTGCATCAAAGGGCACTTCTCCATACAATTTTGAATGGAATTTTGGCAGTGCTGCCAGAAATTACCTCTCCGAGGGCACAACACCTCCTGGTCAGGTAATCACCTTTGGCGCCACCGGTACATACAATGTTTCGTTGACAGCAACAGATAATTCCGGTGTTTCGGGCAACGATTCGGTTACGGTAACTGTTGTGGATTATGTCGACACCGAACCAACGGCCGGCATCATTTCTCCGGCACAAGATCCTGTTACCATACACAGGGGTGATTCACTTGCCTTTAAACTGCAGGTACTAGGAGGCAACAAACCCTTTACTTTTTCCCTGGATTTTCCTGATCAAGTGGCTCGCGATTATTATGCAGAAAATGCCGTAACCCCGCCGAGCCCCAATATCACTTTCAATGCTGCAGGAACATTTGATGTCACCTTCACTGCAATCGATGCAGATAACGACAAATCCAGTGATTCAATAACGATTATTGTTCAGTAAGACACAACGATTTGTATCACTTTGTCATTTTTTTTGCAGTTGAACCAGTTTAGAGACAGAGCAGGAGGCAAGAATCACAGGGAGTGATTGTGGTGGCCGACACGTTACGATCATCACCCGTTATGCCCCCGTAATCTCAGCGCCTTTGTTCACTGCTCTTGCAAAATAGATTGTCGGCATTAATTGATCATTATGGGGGGAGGACAGGAATGAGGTCTTCATTTTTACCAAGGTTCAGGCTAACGGTTCTCCGGCTCATCGGTTTTGCACTCATTTCCCTCGCCATAGCCAGCTGTGACACAGGCGGCGGCCATGGTGTTCTTGTAACCCCGGAAAATGTCCAGCAGGGCAGATTCCTCGATGGTCCGGTAGAGGGGCTCCAGTATGACTCTCCTTCCTGGACAGACGGCATAACCGAGGCGGACGGCACCTATTTGTATCAAGCAGGCGAGACAGTCACCTTCTTCATCGGAAATGTAAGGCTCGGGACAAGCTGGACAAAAGAAATAATCACCCCGCTCGATCTGGTCCCCGGTGCAGAAAATACCACAAACCCGGTGGTAATAAATATCTCCCAGTTCCTTCAATCCCTGGATCTGGACGGAAACCCCGGTAATGGAATACTCATAACTTCAGATATGAGGGAGATTTTGCAAGAGTTTGTGGTTGACTTCACCCATCCGGATTTTGAGGACAACCCGGACGTGCAGCGTATGTTTGACAAACTCAATGAGATGGAGATCTACGGCGAGGAAGAACGGGGGCTTATCTCCGCAGAAGACGCACAGATCCATCTTGAAGAGACATTGGCCGTGATCGAAGAAGAGGCCATAGCGGCTGAAGAGGCCTTGGAGAATATCGAATTCAATGCATCCATCATATCGCCGTCCGGCCATGGCATCCTCATTCAGGGTCAGGGGTTTTCCATGGAGGGCTCCGTGGTCGGAGGCTCGCAGCCGTACACGTACCTCTGGAATTTCGGAGATGGAGATCGATTCTCCCAGGTAAAAGATCCGGGGTTCATCTCGTTCAACACCCCGGGCACATATAGAGTGGTGTTTGTGGTCAAGGATGCCCAGCAGAAGACAGAGAGCGATTTCCGATACATTACCGTATGGGATCCTTCAACCGTAGATCCGTCTATCTACGGTTATCCTCCCGGCAAGGATGTTCCTGTTATCGGCAATATCATCAAACCCCAGAATAAATCGGTCTCTGTGGGGGAGAGCCTGTATCTCCCGGCTCAGATCATCAGGGGAAATCCACCGTTCAGGTATATCTGGGCATTTGATTCCACTATTCAGTACTCATGGGACAAGGATCCCCTGGATGCCACCTTTACCTTTCCTGCTACAGGATCTCATACGATAACCATCAGATTCAGGGATTCCACTGGTGATCATTGGAATGACCACGTGGTTATTACGGTGAGCGGCACATCCGATTGACAAGAGACACTAACAAACTGGGCTATCGGTATGCGTGCCTGTCAGGCATAGTATCTCTTCTTTTCAGTGCTATCGTTGCATAAAACTCTTCTTGACAAGAAATCGCTGCTTCCCTATAATAAAACCTTGTAGTTTAACTTTAACCTTAACACTGGGCATCAGACAACACTATAAAATGGCAGGGTTATTTTTACTATCCAAAAGGAGTCTTGTATGAAAACACGCTTAACCGAAATCTTAGGCATCAAGCACCCCATTGTGCTTTCAGGAATGAGCTGGATCAGTGTCCCGAAAATGGTTGCAGCGGTCTCCAATGCCGGCGGTCTGGGCATCCTGGCTACCGGGCCTTTAGATGCGGAACAGACGCGTCAGGCAATCAGAGAGATAAAATCACTCACGGACAAGCCGTTCGGAGCGAATGCCACGCTGCTTTTCCCCGGTGCTGCCGATAATGCACGGGTTGCATTGGAAGAAAAGGTGCCGGTCATCAACTTCTCTTTGGGAAAAGGAGACTGGATAGTAAAGGCCGCCCATGAATACGGGGGCAAGGTCATCGCCACTGTCGTGAATCATAAGCATGCCAAAAGGGCACAGGACTACGGGTGTGACGGCCTGCTCGTGACCGGGTATGAGGCTGCAGCACATGGCGAAGAGGCCACGACGTTCTGTCTCATCCCCTCCATTGCCTCGACAGTCGACATCCCGATCATTGCCGCAGGGGGAGTTGGTGACGGCAGAGGCCTCGCAGCGGCCATTGCTCTTGGTGCCGAGGGTGCAGCCATGGGAACCCGGCTCATGACTACCCAGGAAAGTCCGCTCCATGATAATTACAAGAATCTTTCCATTGAAAAAGGGACCTATGACACCCTCTATTCGAATCGTTTCGACGGCCTGGGCTGCAGGGTGCTGGATACAAAAGCCGCGAAAAATGCCGTACGACAGGGGCTGAACATCAGAAAGCTGCTGGAGGCATTGCCGAATTCCGTGGATATCGCAAAACAGATGCACCTTCCCTACTTCAAGCTCTTTATCGGGGTAATGCTGTCAGGGTGGAAAAATGCAACGCAGCTGGCATATATGGCAAATGCATTCAAGGCCATCCGGGTAGCAACGGAAAACGGAGATATAAAAGAGGGCGTACTCCCTGTCGGTCAGGTAATGGGTCTTATCAACGACAACCCCACGGTCAAGGAGGTCATTGAGAGAACTGTCAAGGAAGCGGAACAGGTTGCCGGCGAACTGGCAAAAAAGGCAATGATTAAAACAGTTGCCAAACCTGCGCCTGCAAAGGCAAAAGCGAAAACAACGAAAAAGGCAGCACCGAAGGCCAAAGAAAAGAAATAGCTTTGCGCGGATAAAACAATAAGCGGTTATGCCCGATGACCCAGGCATAACCGCTTTTTTTATAGAGGATATGTTACTGGACCAGTCTCCTTGCCTTATCCATACAGGCAACAGCATCGTCATGCATCTTTTCAAACAGTTCAGCACAAGTGATTATATCATGGATATGCCCGATTGACTGTCCGACCATCAGCGGCGCCTCGTCTACCATGCCCTCTTCCCATGCCTTCTTGATCCGTTCCCCGGAGATAAGGGGAATGAGGTCTTCAAGTCCGCCGCCACGCTCTTCTACGGCGAGAACTTCTGACACGACATTGTTCTTCAGCGCCCTGCCCTGGAGTCCGAGTGATTTACAAAACAGGGTTGTCTCATATTCCTGACGGTTAACGACCTCCTCCTTGATATTGGGATGCACAACACATTCCTTGGTGGCAATAAACCTGCTTGCCATCATCACGCCCTGAGCACCAAGGGTTAATGCGGCAGCCAATGACCGTCCGTCACTTATCCCCCCTACCGTCACCACCGGTATATCCACAGAATCCGCGATCCGAGGCGTTAACACCATTGTCGTTACATCATCATCCAGGGGATGACCGCCTTCCTCGAATCCGGCGGCATAAACCCCGTCATACCCGGCTTTCTGAGCGTGTACGGCGTGGCGGACTGACCCGACCTTATGGAAGAGCCTGACACCTGCATTCTTGAGCTTCTCAATGCCATCCATACCGACAACCTTGTCCAGGGGAGAACCGGAAACCTCAATTGCAGCGACCTTTTCTTCTGCACAGACCTTTACATACATCTGGTGATGTTCCCCGGTAATCCTGATAGAGGGCAGCATCGTGAGTCCAATAACAAACGGTTTGTCAGTGAGTTCTCTGACCTTACGAATAGCACCTCTAAAATCATCCTCTGTTTCATAGTTGGCTGCAGTGATATTTCCCATACCCCCGGCATTGGATATGGCGGCACAGAGTTCGGGTTTACACAGCCACATCATGGCCCCGCAGATAATCGGGTATTTGATATTAAACATCTCGGTAATGGCGGTCTTGATCATTTCATCCTCCCTTGGAATATCGCTCGCTATTAACAAGCTTAAAGTTATACTTCATGCTTTATAATCGAGGTACACAGAAATCGCTTTTCTGTCAAGGCGTTTTTCCTCAGCAGGATAAATCATATGAATAATTATAATGGTAGAAATCAACATCTCCCCGGGACCAGGCAGACTCTGCCCCAGCTAGCGCTTGTCCTTTTGCCATGCCTGTGATAGGAGTTACCTCGCAAATTTTCCCAAGGGGGTACAACTTGAAATACCGTTTCGCTGCACACGATTATATCATCTATCTTTTGAGCTATGTATTTTTCTATCTTTATGTTGCCGACTCGGTTGGTACACTGCCCTTTATTCTGCCCATTGATATCCCAACCTGGTCCTATCTTGTCATTGCAGTAGCGTTCAATGCATGGGCAATCCCCATACCCGGGATCCATCCCCGCACCTTCGGCCCTGTCGGTGAATATATCCCGGAAAAGATCGAAGAGGCAGAACCTGAAGAGGCAGTACTGCCTCTTCCAGAGAAAAAGCCCGCGCCGAGCCCAAAGGAGAAACTTGAAAAAGGCCTTTCCAAAACGCATAAAGGGTTCATCGACAGGATCTCTGCCGTATTCAGACGATCCAATGGATTTGATGAGAACATCCTTACAGAACTCGAAGAAACCCTGGTGGGAACAGATATCGGCGTGAGGACCGCATATACCATATTTGAATACATCCAGAAAAATGCAGACTCGATCAAGGATGCCGACCAGGCCATGGAGGCAATCAAGAGCGAGATCGCGTCTATCCTTACGCAGCGCGAAGAACCCGTTAATTTCCCCACAGAGACAAAACCCTATGTTATCATGGTAACCGGCGTGAACGGCTCCGGGAAAACCACCACCATCGGCAAGATTGCTTATCGCCTGAAGAATGAGGGCAAATCGGTTATCATCGCCTCGGGAGACACCTTCCGGGCAGCCGCCATTGAGCAGCTTGAACACTGGGCTGACAAGACAGGGTCAGACTTTGTAAAATCTCATGAAGGAGCGGATCCTTCTTCAGTCGCCTATGATGGCCTTGAAGCAGCTATCGCTCGGGGTCATGACGTACTTATCATCGATACAGCCGGCAGATTGCACACCAAGGAAAACCTCATGGAAGAGCTGAAAAAGACACAGCGTGTTCTCGACAAAAAACTTCCCGGATCACCCAATGAGATCCTCCTGGTACTGGATGCCACCATCGGACAGAATGCCATAGAACAGACCCGCCAGTTCAACAATGCCATCGGGATAACCGGTATCGCCCTGACAAAACTCGATGGGTCTTCAAAAGGCGGGGTCATTGTCGGCATTGCCAATGAATTCGAGATACCCATACGATACATTGGGGTTGGTGAGGGCATGGATGATCTTCAGCCATTTCGAGCCCAGGATTTTGTACATGCCCTTTTCCTTGACAATGCATAATATTTTTCTAATAGTAGGCAGATGCTGAAAATCGAGGGAGTCAAACTCAAGAGCATTCTTGAAAGCATGAAATCCAAGACCATCATGGTCATCGGGGACATCATGCTCGATCATTATATCTGGGGCAAGGTCGAGCGCATATCGCCCGAGGCACCGGTTCCCGTGGTGGAGGTTCAGGAAGAGCTTTTTAAACTCGGCGGAGCGGGGAATGTAGCCAATAATCTCATTGCCCTGGGAGCCGGGGTACTTATCGGAGGGGTCAGGGGCAATGACCCTCAGGGTACTATTCTCCTGGATATCCTCAAAGAATGGAATATCCCCACCGACCAGATACTCACCTCAGACGACAAGGGCACTATTGTAAAAACACGGATCATTGCCCAGACACAGCAGGTTGCCCGAATCGACAAGGAAGACAGATCCTTCATTTCAGATGCCCAGCGCGCACAGCTGATCTCTGCCCTCAGAGATGCTATCGATGACATCGATGCAATCATCATTTCAGACTATGCCAAGGGCGTGGTGAGCAGAGAACTCATTGAGGAAATCATACCCATAACAAAAGACAAGGGGGTTTTCGTTTGTGTCGATCCGAAAGAAAGAAACTTTTCTTTCTACAAACAGGTAGATGTCATCACCCCCAATACGAAAGAACTCAGTTTCGGCGCAGGGATCAAAATAGAAGACGAGCAGGATATCATTACCGCGGCACATAAGGTAAAAACAATGCTGGGCTGCGACATGGTCCTCGTAACCCGCGGCGAGCACGGAATGAGCCTCTTTGACAAAACCGGCGAGACAATCGATATTCCCACAACTGCCAGGGCTGTCTTTGATGTAACCGGCGCCGGAGATACCGTGATATCGTGTTTTACGCTTGCCCTGGCATCCGGCGCGACACCCCGGGAGGCTGCTGTTATCTCCAATGTGGCCGCAGGACTCGTTGTTGCGGAGGTTGGAGCAGCAAATGTGCCATGGAAAAAACTGTATGACATGTGCATGGAGGAGATCTGTGGGGACAGCACATATCCCTCATGACGTACTGCTGTTCTGCAGCATCCTCTTCAGTGATACCACTCCCCTGGATGATGTTCTCTCTGCACTCAAAAGCTCCTTTGGAGAATGTGTGTACCAATCCAAGCCCATGCCGTTTAATTTTACCTCATATTATGCGCAGGAGCTGGGCTCTCCCCTGCAAAGAATTATCCTTGCCTTCGATACCCTGGCGCCCAGAGACTGCATGCCTGATGTAAAAATCAGGACAAACGAGATCGAACTGGAGCACCTTCGCGAAGGCAAGCGCACCGTAAACCTGGACCCGGGTATTCTGTCGTTGGAAAATGTGAGTCTTGCAACCACAAAGCCTTACAGCCACCGCATCTACCTCGATAAAGGTATCTGGGCCGAGGTCACTCTTATATACACGAAAAAATCGTATCAGGCGCTGGAATGGACCTATCCGGATTACGCATCAAAGGAATTGATCGGGATATTCCATGAACTCAGAGAGATATACAAAGGGAGAATTTAGATGCCAAGGAGCATGACGGGATTCGGACAGGCTGATGAGAATGGTTATCATGTTGAAATAAAAGGGGTTAATCACCGTTTCCGGGATATCCGGGTGCGGCTTCCCAGGGACCTCTCTGCCCTTGAAATCCCCATCAGAGACATGGTCAATGAGGCTATCCACCGGGGAAAGGTTGATATCACCATAACGAAAAACCTGTCATCGTCTGCTCAGCAGAAGATGGCAATAAACTGGGAACTCGCGGGAACGATCCATGAGGATTTAACCCTCATGGCAGACCGCTTCGGTGGAGAGGTAAGCTTTCGCGATGTCCTCATGATTCCCGGTGTCATGGCTGAAGAGTCTCATGATATCGAACAACAGTGGCCTCTGCTCCAGGTACCGATAAAAGCTGCCATCGAGGCCTTTATCACATCGAAACAGGGCGAGGGTAGACGCCTGAAGTCAGATATCGTTTCCCGGCTGGATTCCATCTCGGAAATGCAGAAAAACATGGAGACCTATACAGGGGAGATAGTCAATATGTATCGGGACCGTTTGAATACCCGCATGGATGCACTGCTCGGCGAACGGGCTGGTACGATTGATGAAACACGAATGGAACAGGAGGTTGCAATCATGGCGGATAAATCGGATATCACCGAGGAACTCGTCAGGCTTGAGAGCCACATAACCTCCTTCAAGGAGGTTGTCGACTTCCCTGAAACGTCCATCGGCAGGCGTCTCGACTTTCTCGTGCAGGAGATAAACAGGGAGCTCAATACCATCGGATCAAAGTCTCAGATCACACCACTGAGCCATATTATCATTGATGCAAAGACCGAGGTGGAAAAAATTCGCGAACAGGTTCAAAACATCGAGTAGTTCATGTATAATACAATTTTGAAAGGAGATTATCCTATGGGCAAACATGAAGCCAAATTGCTGAATATCGGTTTTAATAATGGTGTAGTCGCTTCAAGAATCATTGCTATTGTAAATCCTTCATCATCTCCGATGAAACGTCTGCGCGAGGAGGCCAGGGAAAGAGGCCAGCTGATCGACGCCACCCAGGGAAGGAAAACCCGGTCTATTATTATCACGGACAGTTCCCATATTATTCTTAGCGCAATACAGGCAGAGACAATTTCCAACCGACTCCTGGACGGGGGCGGAGCAAAGGTAAGCGTCAAGGAGTAGGAGTGAGAATATTTATATCCGGCCCCTCCGGGGTTGGAAAATCCACCATTATCACGGATATCTTAAAGAGAAATAAAGATGTTATCCTCTCGGTGTCCTACACAACCAGGTCTCCCCGGCGGGGTGAAAAAGAGGGGATAGATTACCACTACATTTCACGACACAGATTCGAAGAGATGATTGAACAGGACACCTTTCTGGAATGGGCAAACGTTCATGACAATCTCTACGGCACGTCTCTTAATTGGGTGGAGTCTCAGGAACAAAAGGGCAGGCATATTCTTTTTGATATTGATGTCCAGGGTGTCAGACAGGCAAAGGAAAAGGGGTCGCACGGGTGCTTCATCTTTGTTATCCCTCCGGACCTTAAGGAACTGCGCAGCCGTCTGAATAAACGCGGAACAGAAGATGAGCAGGCGCTGAATATCCGTCTGAACAATGCAAAACAAGAGCTCAAGGCATGGGACATGTATGATTACCTGGTGGTAAACGATACCATAGACAGGGCAATCAGAGATATTCAGAACATTGTTGATGCATACAGATGCTCAAAACCCGAAGCAATAGGAAAATTACCATGGTTGCAAAAGATCGAATAATCTTCGCCCTCGATGTCGGTGATATGGATGCTGCCCGTCGTTGGGTCGACTTGCTCGGCACAAAAGTCGGTTGGTTCAAGGTAGGTCTCGAACTCTTTACCGCTGCCGGCCCCCCTGTGGTTGAACTCATCAAAGAAAACGGGCTGAAATGTTTTCTCGACCTGAAGTTTCACGATATTCCCAACACGGCCTCAGGCGCAGTCCGGTCTGCCACCAGGATGAAGGTCGATATGATGACCATACACATCTCCGGCGGAGGAGGCATGATCCAGGCTGCCCGTAGAGCTGCAGCAGAAGAAGCCCAAGCCATGGGCATCAGCGTCCCGAAGATAATCGGCGTCAGCGTACTTACCTCGTTAAATCAGGATGATCTGGGCGACATCGGCATCCAGCTGCCAGTCAAAGAACAGGTCCTCAACCTGATTACCCTTGCAGGCAAAAGCGCGATAGACGGCATTGTCTGTTCACCTGCCGATCTAACATACGTCCGCCCGCACATCCCGAAGAGCACCACGGTCATTACCCCCGGCATCAGGCCTGAATGGGCAGCCACGGGAGATCAGAAAAGGATTGCAACGCCGAAAATGGCAATCGATGCAGGGGCAGACCTTCTCGTCATAGGAAGACCTATCAGCAAGGCAGATAATCCTGCCCAAGCCGTAGACAGGATCGTGCAGGAAATTGAATCATAAACCGTTTTCGCATTATTTCAATTATTTCAGGTAAGTGTTGACCCATGTACGCTTATTCCTTATCCTTATAACCCATGTCGATACGGGTCTGTGCTGGAATATACAAGTCGCGGAGACTGGACTGTCCGGACAAAGGCGTGAGACCTACAACGGACAAGGTAAAGGAAGCGATATTCTCCACACTGTCTGCGGACATCCCCGGTGCGTATGTGCTCGACCTCTTTTCAGGAAGCGGCAGCCTGGGCATCGAAGCACTCAGCAGAGGGGCGAAGCAGGTGACCTTTGTAGACAAGTCTGCCGCATCTATCCGCTGTATCGAAAAGAACCTCTCAACGCTCGGAGCCGGCATGGATACCACGATCATCAAATCCGACGTCTCAACCTTTGTCCAGCACTGCCCCGGGACCTTTGACCTCATATTCATGGACCCGCCATACAACAAAGGGCTTGCCTCAAAGAGCGCTCCTCATGTATATAATCTCCTTAAAATCGGAGGCATACTGACTATAGAACACACGCCTGATGAAATGATTGATATCCGTCCCTGGAAAACACGCACATACGGGGATACCATGATCACATATATTATAAGGAGTGAGCCGTGAACAAGAAGATTGCAGTCTGTCCCGGGTCTTTCGATCCGATTACGTGTGGGCATCTGGATATTATCCGCAGAGGGCTCTGTGTTTTTGATAAGGTGATCATAGCGATAGGCCACAATCCCCTGAAAAAAGACCTCTTCACAACCGAAGAAAAGATGGAGATGATCAAAGATTCCGTTGCATCAAATCCCAACATTGAAGTTGATGCCTTTGAGGGGCTGTTAGTGAACTACATTCAACGAATCGGTGCATGTGCTATCTTAAGAGGTCTGCGGGTAATATCCGATTTCGAGATGGAACTGCAGCTGGCACTCATGAACAGGCGATTGTGTGACAAAATTGAGACCTTCTTCCTCATGACCGATTACAACCATCTCTTTGTAAGCTCTACCATGGTAAAGGCAACAGCCGCAGCAGGAGGCTCGGTCGAAGGACTGGTTCCCGAGCCTGCACTGAAGAAACTTCGAGAAAAATATCAACTTCTGAATTCAAACCAGCCCTAGCCCAGGAGGCACCACAATGAAAATATCAAAAGTCGCATCAAATATCCCTGCATCTCCAACCCTTTCCATTACGGCAAAGGTGAACAAACTTAGAGCTCAAGGCAAAGATGTGATCGGATTTGGAGCAGGAGAACCCGACTTTGACACCCCTGATGCCATCAAGAAAGCTGCAATTACGGCAATCAACCAAGGCATCACAAAGTACACCCCGGTCGGCGGTACGCTCAAGCTCAAGGAAGCGGTAAACAATGTCATCTATACCGATTACGGCCTGAAAACGACCCCGGATAATGTGATCATATCATGTGGAGCCAAACACAGCCTCTTCAACCTCTTTCTGACCCTGTTCGAGCATGGTGATGAGGTCATATGCCCGGCACCGTACTGGGTCTCCTATCCTCCCATGATCGAGATTACCGGTGCACGGCCCGTGATCGTAAATACGCAGGATACCGGCATGAAACTCACTGCCGAGGCTGTAAAAAATGCAATCACAAACAGGACCAGAGGAATCATTATCAATTCTCCGTCAAACCCCACCGGCATGATTATAGAGCGAAAGGAGCTCGAAGCAATTGCCGAACTCTGCCTGAAACATGACATCGTTATTATCTCTGATGACATCTATCAGAAGATCATATTCGACGACGCTGAATTCTTCAGTGTGGCAACCATATCCCCCGAGGTCGCAGCCAGGACCTTTATCATCAACGGCGCATCAAAGACCTATTCAATGACCGGGTGGCGCATCGGGTACTGTATCGGCGATGCAGAGGTGATAAAAGCCATGACCCGGCTTCAGAGCCAGAGCACCTCAAACCCCACAAGCTTTGCCCAGGATGGTGCAATCGTTTCTCTGAGCGGGGATCAGTCTATCGTGGAGGAGCGGAGAAAGATCTTTGAAAAACGCAGAGACCTCATTGTATCAAAGATCAGGGAGATACCCGGGTTTGCTATTATTCCGCCGAGCGGATCATTCTACACATTCCCGTCCGTCAAAGGGTATCTGGATCGATTCGGCAGTGCCGCCAACCTTGCCGAATACCTCCTGGAAAAGGCCCTTGTGGCTGTCGTGCCCGGGGAAGGATTTGGTGCCGACGACCATATGAGGCTGTCGTTTGCCACATCCGAAGAGAATATCATCAACGGACTCAACAGGATCAAGGAAGCGCTCGCATCAACATAATGTGCATGTTCATATTACGCAAGGGGGCTCTCCGTCTTTCCATGATTTCTCCGCGGCAGGATTACGGGCCCTGGGCGTTGATTCACAAAGGATACCCTGTTGTATCGGTTTCGTTTTTGTGAGCTGTTTGAAGGTGTCGGGCCAATCATTCTTCCCTGAAAACGGCGTTATGATTACAAGGAAAAATACCACATTATTACCTAAAGAATAAAATTCAAAAACCGATAAAATATTTGTATCCAACATGGGGAGGTTTCGCAATGAGCATGAATATGGCCGGTTATGAGGCTTACAGAAAGACTCAGGTTCAAACCGCTGATCAAGGCAGTCTCATCCTGATGTGCTATGATGGCGCAGTCGGCTTTCTCAAAAAAGCGAAAAAGGCACATGAAGAAAACAACACCCAGGCATGGTCCACATTTTTAAACAAAACACAGAATGTTCTCTGGGAACTCATCAACAGTCTCAACTATGATGCAGGGACGATTGCATATAACCTTGATTCCCTTTACAATTACATGATCAGGCGGGTTGTCGATGCAGAGTATCATAACACTATCGAGCCCATCGACGAGGTGATAGCCTACCTGGCAGACATGAGAGAGACATGGGAAAAGATAACAAAAAAATCATCCTGAACCTTCTGCACAAATGGCGTTCCATCATCGATGAAGAAACCGGCGCTCTCTCCAGCGGCGATCTCGACCACGTTGAATTGCTCAACAAAAAATCGGTTTCTCTGCAGGCTCAACTTGATAAGATTCTCGCCGATAGCCATGCCGTGCATATGGACAAAGAAGTCCTGGATTCGATGCAGAAACTCCATGCCCTTCATTCGAACCTGATAAAAGGTCTCATGGCCGGCACGAAAAAACTTTCCGAGAAAATCGGCATGCTCAGAAAAAACAAGACTTCCCTTAAAGGGTATAAACAGCAAAAGATATCAGCGCCGAGATTTATGAACGAGAGAACCTAGGCTTAATAAGAATCACCTCTTCAAACAAAAAGCATCACACTACCCCACAATCCCATCATTCCCTGCGGAATTCTTATGCGCTCTAGCCTCGTGTATCGCAGTTCCCTGATTTTTAGTAACTTCTCAGGCAAGTAGATGCCCTGGAAGAAATGCCAGTGGGGTGCTATAGGCTGAAGGCTGTCAGGTCTGTGATCATTGCCAAATCCCAACTTTTCATCCTTTACTAACAGTCTAATAGTCTTCAGACTAACAGTGTGGTTTTCTGGATTCTATTTTTATATAAACAGCTTCAGCCTGACTACGTGAGTAGTTACGGTTTTTTATTTATATTGAGTGAGCTTGAGTTGACAGATCCCCTGATTTTTCATAGTCTTTCTTTCATGCACATTATACTCGCATCAGCCTCTCCCAGAAGGAAAGAACTCTTATCCCAACTGGGTTTGGATTTTACGGTTACCATACCTCATATTGATGAAAACGTCCGTCAGGGAGAGCATCCCGAAGATTTCTGCCATCGCATCAGCATGGACAAGGCAGCCATCGCCAGCCGCGATTATCCCGATGCCCTGATCATTGCTGCGGATACCATCGTGGTCATTGACGGAAAGATCCTGGGAAAACCGCATGATGACCACGAAGCCTTTGCATACCTTGCGCTCCTTGAAGACAGGACACATGAGGTATACACAGGATACACCATCATGCATAAGGGTGAAAACAAGACAAAAGTCATTCGAACACGAGTGCATTTCAGAGCGATGAGCCAGAAAGAAATCCTGTGGTACATCGCCACGGGAGAACCACGCGACAAGGCAGGCGCTTATGCTGTACAGGGCATAGGTTCGATCTTTGTCGACAGGCTGGAGGGTTCTTATACAAACGTGATCGGTCTGCCGCTTTCAGATCTGTATCATGATCTGAAGCACTTCGGAATAACGTTAGATCTCATTGATTGACAAAGGAGGAGTTACCCATGGGCAAGTATATTATGGCAATAGATCAGGGAACCACCGGCTCACGAATCATGATCGTGAACAAACAGGGAGAGATCGTCTCCAAGGCATACTCGGAATTCCCGCAGATTTACCCGAAACCCGGCTGGGTGGAACACGATGCTGAGGTTATCTGGGATACCACCGTAGAGATGATGAACCGGGCAATGGAACCATCATCCATTCACCCCGCCGATATCATGGGCATCGGTATCACCAATCAGAGAGAAACAACGGTTCTGTGGGAGAAGGATACCCTCAAACCGGTACATAACGCCATTGTCTGGCAATGCAGACGCAGCGCCGCCATCTGTGATGATCTCAAAGAAAAGGGCTATGGAGACCTCTTTCATGAAAAAACCGGGCTCCTGCTCGATGCCTATTTCTCCGGTACAAAAATAAAATGGCTCCTCGATGAGATCCCCGGGCTCAGAGCCCGGGCCGAGGCCGGCGAAATCGCATTCGGCACCATCGACACATGGCTTATTGCAAAACTTACCGCGGGGAAAATCCACGCCACGGATTATACCAATGCATCGAGGACACTGCTCTATAACATCCACGACAAGGTATGGGACCGCGAGATCCTCGACCTGCTTGATATTCCTGCATCGATGCTGCCCGAGGTGGTAAACTCCGCCGGGATTATCGGACATACCGACCCTGCCCTTTTAGGCTGCGAGATCCCCATCGCCGGGATCGCCGGTGACCAGCAGGCAGCACTGTTCGGCCAGGGGTGTTTCAACGAGGGACAGGCAAAAAACACCTATGGCACAGGGTGTTTCCTCCTCCTCAATATCGGCAACAAGGAGATCGCCCCCAAAAGCGGGCTCATCCTGACACTTGCCTGCGATGAGAAGGGCAGCCCCTGCTATGCCCTGGAAGGCTCTATCTTTATTGCAGGTGCAGTCGTACAATGGCTGAGAGACGGTCTCGGCCTGATTGAAGATGCATCGGTAACCGGGAGCATCGCTTCGAGCATTGAGGATTCCCATGGTGTGCATATGGTACCTGCATTTGCAGGGCTCGGAGCACCGTACTGGGATATGTATGCACGGGGAGCCATCCTGGGCATTACCCGGAGTACCACCAAGGCAGACATTATCCGGGCAGCCCTGGAGGGAGTCGCCTACCAGGTGAAAGACCTCATCAGTGCCTTTGAAGAATCGACAGATTCCTCCTTTGCCGAGCTGAAGGTGGATGGAGGAGCATGTTTGAACGACTTTCTCATGCAGTTCCAGGCCGATATCCTGGGATGCCCCATTGACCGGTCGAAATACATCGAGTCCACGGGTATGGGGGCTGCCTTCCTCGCAGGCATTGCAACCGGTTTCTGGGAACCCGGGCAGATGATCAAAAACCTGAGAGGATCAGACAAAATATTCACCCCGAAGATCTCACAGGAAGACAGGGACAGGCTTTATCAGGGTTGGATCGAGGCTGTCGGCAGGGTAAAGAGCACCAACGGAGCCATATGAAATTCTTTGAATATATCGGCAGAACCGCCATAATCTTCTTTGAAGAACTCGGGGCACTTGCTCTGTTTTTTCTCCATTCCCTCTACTGGCTTGTCAGGCCGCCCATCTTCCTGCGGCAATTGTTCAAACAGATGGAATTTATCGGCGTGCGTTCTTCAAGCGTGATCCTTTTGACCGGGATGTTCACCGGCATGGTATCTGCCCTCCAGTCTTATCACGGCTTCAGGCTGTTCGGAGCTGAAGCCCTGGTAGGATCGACCACTGCGCTCGGCCTTCTCAGAGAACTCGGGCCGGTGCTTGCAGCGCTCATGGTGACTGCCCGCGCAGGCTCGGCCATGACCGCAGAGATCGGCACCATGCAGGTGACCGAACAGATCGACGCGCTGACCGTCATGGCGGTCAACCCCTATCAGTACCTCATCATCCCGCGAATCTTTGCTGCAATCATCATGCTGCCAATGCTCACCCTGGTATTTGACAGCATCGGAATCTTCGGTTCCTATCTGGTCGGGGTCGAACTCCTGGATATCGACAAGGGGATATTCATGGCCAGGATTGTGGAATATGTAGACTATGAAGATCTCTTTTCCGGACTTGTCAAGGCAGCCTGTTTCGGATCGATACTCTCCATTGTCGGCTGCTATAAGGGATTCACCACCACCGGCGGCGCAGAGGGGGTCGGCAAGGCAACCACAAATTCCGTGGTTATTTCCTCCGTGAGCATCCTGATTGCAGACTATATCCTCACGGCCGTCATGTATTAGACAGAAAAAGACCTCCAGGCTTTATTACGGAGCAGGTGCCGTCATAACGATTGCATCTACCGGGCATTCAAGGGCACAGAATCCACACCCGATACATGCCTTTTCCTGCGCAATATACGGGTAGCTGTTCGAGTCCCTTTTCTTGTACCCGTTATCAGACAGCTCAAGACAATTAACCGGGCAGGCATCTATACAGGCAATGCATGACATGCACGCATTCAGATCAAATACGGGTTTGTCCCACCCCGACCTCTTCACCATAAAACATGCATTGCCGGACGGATCCGTCACCGCACCCTGCGGGCAGATCCTTCCACAAGCCCCGCATTCTATACACATACCACCATCTATTGCGTGAAGTTCTTTCTTCTTTCCATCAATTGCGCCCACCGGACATAATCTCCTGCATGCCCCGCATCCATTGCATGTTTGCGTTATCGTATATGGCATTACATCCCTCCCAGCATTATCTTACCTAAATTTCAATGCCATGTTTTTCTAATGTGCCTGCCGTCGGTATGCCCGTTTCCGGGTCCCAACCCATCTCCCCCCAGTAGTCACTCATCATTTTTTCCATATTGATGGTTCTTCCCTTGTTCGCACCCTGGGCCTGCGGGGGCCTCCCCAAGGCACGGTCACTCAATTTATTCGACCTCGGATCGATCCCGTGTTTATCATTAAAAGCCTGCTTGAGGGTCTGGATGCGCTGCCCCACGGCCATATAGTCTTCAGGGGTTTTTCCCCAGCCGGTTGCTGCGTTGAGCCAATCGAATGTCGGAGTTCTCTTTATCCCGAGAAAGGTACCGAACATGCACAGGCCGCATCCATTGACCACGTTCATATACTTGCTGCAGGCAGCTGCCTGTTTTGCCTGATCCAGACTTGCCCGATACTTTTTGTTTTTATGGTAAATCTCAAACGGCCACATCTTTGGCAGCCCCTTGACCCTTTTCCACAACTGGAACATCTCATAGTAAAGACCGGCCCCGATCGTATGTCTTCCCGGCGCCGGCTCCACGCAGTAGTGAAGGGCAAATCCAGGATCCTGCCTGCCGTCGTGCATGGCCGGTTCCTGACCACCTGCGTGAACCGTGTAGAGGGAAGCATTGCCCCCGATCTTTTCGGCTGCAATCTTCGACCCGTCTGCCAGGATATCACCTATGCCGTCACGCTCGATCATCTTGTGGATCAATGCGATTATTGCACCGGTATTTCCCCAGGTAAGCTCGAGACCATCGGTTTCTTTTCTTGTGAGGATGCCGTTTTCAAAACATTCTATGGCAAAGGCAACCGTGGCTCCTGCGGAGATGGTATCCATCCCTGCCCTGTTCAATATTTCATTGAGGTAAAACAGGCTGTCTGTGTCATCATTCATGCACAGTCCTCCCAGGGCAAGGACCGTCTCGTATTCCGGCTTGTGTGTTTCGCTGAATTTGCCGTTCATGGAGCAGATACCGCCGCACCCAAGGGGGCATGAATAACAGTGATACTTTGCCACCTCATGTTTTCTCACCATATCCGGGTCGGCAGATCTTGATTTTTTCATGGGCCAGTCAACGCTGCTGCCCTTCCAGTTCTTGATGGGAGAATCTCCCCACTCAGGGGACATCTGGTTCAGGCCGCCTGTGCCCCATCTTTTCAGGATCATCTTGTAGACCACCCCATCCATTGCCATGGCCGTGGGAAGTATCCGCAGCAAAGCACCGATAAAGGCGACACCGACACTCGGCCCCAGAGGGAGCTGAAACTGTACCCATTTGTTGCACGTCTTGCTGAGCTTGTTTACCGCCCCGCGATTAAACGCCTTGATGCGTTTATGCCCGTTCAGCACGATGCCCTTGAGCCTTTTCGAGCCCATCACGGCACCCAGGCCCGATCGGGCAGCCATCCTGCCCTTGTCATTACTGATCCCGGATATGAAAGAGAGCTTTTCTCCTGCAGTACCGATAACCGCAGCCCTGGAACCTTCTCCCGCCTCTTTTACCAGCGCCTCTTCTGCCTCGATGGCATCCATGCCCCACACCCCGGAGGCATCCCTCAGTTCGGCCTTTTCGTCATCCACGTACAGATAGACCGGTTTTTTACTGATCCCGGTGAAGAATATCCCGTCATAGCCGCAACGTTTAATTGCAGGAGAGAATGTACCGCCGCAATTGGCATCTCCCCATCCGCCGGTAAGAGGTGACTTGCCCACAACCATCCACCGTCCGGCAAACAAACTCCCGGTGCCGGTCAGCAGGCCGGATACAAAGCCGAGAATATTGTCAGGACCCAGCGGATCTGCACCTGCAGGTATTCTTTCATACAATATGTGTGCAGCCAATCCGGTCCCACAAAGGTAGTTTTCGTATACACTCTCGGCTATACGCTCCTCTTTGATCTTTCCCCGACCTAGATCAACCAGCAATATCTTCCCCATGTATCCTCTATCCATACCCCCTCCTTCTCTATGGATGTTCATACAATCTCTTCCCTACTGTAAGAACATACGAACGCAAAACATGCTATTATCGGGCATAAATCTGAACGGTTACTGCTTTTTTTCAAACGAATGACTCTGTCGGTATAGTTCTCTATGACAAGATCTCTGATTGACAATGCCACGTAAAACCCCAAGTCCTGGAACCTAAAGCCCAGCTGAATCCATATCACAATATTGACTTATGGTGCTTTTTAATATAACACTGTTAACTTAACAGTGTTATTCCCTATAGGATTTTTATGCCAAAGGCCGCCCGTAGTCAAGAAGATATTGATTTAATACGAGAAAAGATTCTCGATGCTGCTCTCACCATTATCTCCGAACATGGATATAAATTCTTCAGCATGCGAAAACTTGCACGCAGGCTCGGCATGTCGGCGACCACCATATACAACTACTATTCCAGTAAAGACGAACTCTATCTCATGATACTTACCAAGGGCTTTGATATGCTCTATAAAGGCCTGCTCAAGATATTCAATACATATGAAAGCCCCGGGGAAAAACTCGGCGAGATGATCAGGGCATATGTATCCTTCGGCATCAACAATGAGAACTACTACAATATCATGTTTACCTCAGATGCCCCCAAGTACCGGGACTATATAGGCACCGACATCGAACCCGTTGCCTATTTCGAGAAACAGACCGCTTTGCAGCTTGTGGACATTGCAGCAAAAGGAGTGCAGGAACTTGCCGGGACAAGTCCCGGTATTGCCCCGGACGATGCCCGCTACGCTGCCATAAAAATATGGAGTTTTCTCCACGGGATCATTGCGCTGTCCAACAGCAGGGTGCTGCGGGAGATTGATGAAAATCCCCATGAAATCATTGAAAGGATCGTAGGGGACGTTATTCAATTATATATACCAAAGGAGGTTCAGCATGAATAAAGTAACTGTTGCCAATACAGCAACCCATCTCCTTCTGCAGACAATGGCATTTCATTTCAACCTGTTCCCGCGGCTCAGGAAATATCTGGTTTCAGAGGATGGGTGGATCAATTTTTCTCTGGGAATGCGTACCGAGACAGACACCGTTCAGCAGTGCATCACCTTTCAAGACGGACACGTCAGCGTCAAGGGAAAAATCCCCGAGGATGTCGATGTCGAGATGATATTCCAGGACAATGCGGTGCTCAAGAATATGACCGAACTGCCGCCCAACGAAGTGCTCAACCTGATCCTGAAAAACAAGCTGACGCTCAAGGGAAATCTCGCTTATGCACAGGTGTTCAACTTTTTCATCTCGCTGTTTATGAAAGGCAAACAGATCAAGATGATGCAGCGGCAGGCTGCCCGAAGCGCTTCAGCGGAATGCGCGGCAATCCCGGTAAACACTGCTGAAAAAGCATCACACAAAAAAATAAAACCCCTCAAGGCTGACAGCGTCGATCCGGGAGTGAAGTATCTGAAAGACGATGCATATCTTTGTGCTTACAATCTCAAAGATTTTCCCAGGCTGGAAAAATTCCTCGACATCCATTTCAATACACGGCCTGCCATCTGCCACGAACGGCCCATGCTGCTCACCCGGTGGTACCGGAAAAACGGCTTTGAAACAGATCAGACCGGCAAAGATTGGGTCGGAGAACTGCGACAGGCCCTGGCCTTCAAATACCTCATGGAAAACAGAAAACCCATCATCAGAAAAGACGATCTCATTGCAGGCACGACGACAACAAAGGAGATCGGCGTGGTGTTGTATCCCGACACTCATGGGACCATGATCTGGGGCGAACTGTTTACCACACCCTACCGGCAGCTGTTCCCCTATGATATATCACCTGAGACCATAGAGATGCTGCATCACAATGTCTTCCCCTTCTGGATTGACAGGAACATGCGCGAATGGGTGAGGAACCGGTACGACTCCCCCCTGTGTCAGAGTCTCGACGAGAGATTTGCCGTTTATTTCCTCTGGAAGACTGCAGCGCTCTCCCACACCATCCTGGACTACCCCAAACTTCTCAAAGTAGGCGCAAAAGGGATCATCAGGGAGATCAAAGCAGAACTGAGAAAAGACAAGAATGCAGATCAGCTCAAGAAAGATACCCTCAATGCCATGATCCTCACCTATGAAGGGCTCATCGCCTATGGGAAAAACCTCTCCATGCAGGCAAAGGCAGATGCCGGGGCAGAGACAGACCCAAAGAGAAAGGCTGAACTGGAAAAGCTCTCCGAGATCTGCGCGCGGGTTCCGGAACATCCCAGTAAAACCCTGGACGAAGCGCTCAATGCCATCTGGATCCACTGGATGGGTGTGCATATGGAGAATACCAATGCCGGGTTCTCTCTGGGCAGGATGGATCAGTGGCTGCAGCCCTACTTTGCCCGCGACATGCGCAGACTCAAGACCAAGACAGAGAAAAAACGCTATATCAAACATGCAATAGAGATTGTCGGCTGCTTCTACATGCGCTGCACCGATCATCTTCCCCTTATCCCCGATATCGGCAACTACCTCTTCGGCGGGAGTTCCTCGGACCAGGCCATCACCCTGGGCGGCGTTACCCCGGAAGGAGCAGATGCGGTCAATGATATGACCTACATCTTCCTGAAGGTCACCGAGATGCTGAGCATCAGGGATCCCAATGTCAATGCACGCTACAACAGGGAGAAAAACTCCGACACATACCTCAAGCGGCTGTGCGAGGTGAACAAGAACACAACCGCCACACCCTCCATCCATAATGATGTGGCTGTCATGACCTCTCTTGGCGAGTTCGACTATCCCCCTGAACACCTAAGAGACTGGGCTGCCACCGGATGTGTGGAACCAACGCTTTCCGGAAAACACATCGGGCACACCAACTGCATGATGTTCAATATGGTCGCAGCACTCGAGATGGCCATGTATAACGGTCGCCACCCCCTGATGAGATGGGATGTGGGGCCCAGGACCGGCGATATTGACAATGGCGGCTTCAAAACCTTTGATGAATTCTTTGATGCCTTTGGCACACAGCTCGAATTCCTCATGGATAACTCCTGCAGGTATAACAACCTTCTCGGAGAAGCCCACAGTATCATCAGGCCCACACCGTTCATCTCCGGGCTTATCAGCGGACCTGTTGAAAAGGGCAGAGACGTAACAAAAGCCGGGGCGCTGCACAATTCGTCCGGCACTGCCTGTATCGGCCTGGCAGATATAACGGATTCACTCATGGCCATCAAAAAACTCGTCTACGACGAGAAGAAGCTCAACCTGGCGGAGCTCAAACGCGCCGCACAGACCAACTTTGCACACGATCCGTCCATCCATGCCCTCGTTCTCAACAAGGTACCGCTCTTCGGGTCAGGCAATGCCGAGGCAGTGGACATGGCCAACCGGGTCACCAAGTTTGTTCATGATTGTTTTAAAGATCATGTGAATTTCAGAGGGGGACAGTATACGGCAGGGTTCTGGTCCATGTCGAACCACGTTGCATTCGGAACGCTCACCGGCGCCCTTCCCTCCGGGAGACTCGCAGGAAAGCCGTTCACCCCCGGGCTTACCCCCGAGGCACATGCATCGAAGAATCTTTTAGACAATATCCGCGATGTATCCCGGCTTGAGCCTGCAAACATGAACAACAACATCGCATTCAATGTCAAGGTCGTGCCGTCTGCAAAAGAAAGCCACAAGCAGGCGGTAGAAAATATCTATTCCTACGCAAAGAGCTTCTGCGATCTCGGAGGAATGCAGATGCAGTTCAACGTGGTGTCTTCACAAACCCTGCGGGATGCCATGGCAAATCCCGAGAACTACAAGAACCTGATGGTACGCATCTCCGGGTACAATGCATATTTTACCACCTTGAACCGCGACATGCAGCTCGAGCTGATCGAAAGGGCTGAATACGGTTTATAGACAAACATTATGGCTATACATACAGATTCGAACACCAATGATACGGCCCTCATCTTTGAGGTAAAAGGAAACTCGCTGGATGACGGTCCGGGAATCAGAACCGTTGTCTTTTTCAAAGGGTGTCCCCTTGATTGTGTGTGGTGCCACAATCCGGAGAGCAAGTCGGGCAGAATAGCGCTCTCCTTTGACAAGGAGGCATGCATCATGTGTGATGCCTGCCGGGAAGTATGCACGGCAAACGCTCTGAGCAGGGATAACCCGTACTACATTGACCGGGACAAATGCACCTTGTGCATGAGCTGTGTTGAAGAATGCCCGAGCGGCTCACTGAGCCCGGTGGGCAGGTATTGGACCACCCAAGAACTCATCGCCGAGGTGGAAAAGGATATCCCCTTTTTCCGAACATCAGGCGGCGGGATCACGCTCTCAGGAGGCGAACCCACACGCTACATGAATTTCATCGCCCGGTTCCTCAAAGAGGTCGCACCCAGGGAGATTAATATCCTGCTCGAGACATGCGGACTCTTTGATCTGCAGCATTTCCTCGAGAATGTTTATCCCTGGCTCAATATCATCTATTTCGACATAAAGCTCTTTGATGAAGACAAACACCGGCATTACTGCGGAGCATCCAACAGATCTATCCTGGAGAATTTTACCGAGCTGAGCAAAAGGTGCAGGAAAGACGGCGTCGAGCTCCTTCCAAGGGTCCCGCTTGTTCCGGGAATCACGGCAACCAGAGACAACCTCACTGCCATAGCCCGGTTTCTCAAAGGGCTGGACATACACCAGGTGGGGCTTCTCTCCTATAATCCTCTGTGGTTTGACAAGTGTGACAAGATCGGTGAGAAAAGCAGCTGCGAAGACATGCCGGCCATGACGCAATGGATGCCCACCGAGCAGATCGAACAGTGCAGAGCGATCTTCAAAGGCTTTGATATACGCTAGAGCAGTCAGTGCTGCCTGGCTCCCTGATGGATACAGCTGCTCAGGCGGCTTTCTTGCGTATGAGCATATCCTGCGGCACTGACACCTCCATGGCAATGGGAAGATGGTCTGAGAGCGGATATTCAAGCACGCTGACATCATGAATCCTGATACTCTCTGATATGAGAATATGGTCGAGGTGTATCCGGGGATTCCAGCTCGGGTATGTCAGCAGGTCGGAATACGGCATGGTAAGCGTTGTCTTTTCCAGGAGCATGGCGATCTCCTCACTGTCCGCCCCGCAGTTCAGGTCGCCCATCAGGATCACATGGTTATACTCGTTCACCAGTTCACTCATAAATTCAATCTGCTGTTTGCGGGCTTTCCTGCTCAGGGAAAGATGTGCCAGCACCACGGCCAGGGGGTCGTCCTGATTCCCGTAATGAACGACCAGCGCCCCGCGTCCGGGCACCCTACCCGGGAGATTGTGTTTTTCGATACCCGTGGATGCATATCGGCTTAACACCCCCATACTGTGACGGGCCACCTTGCCCCAGTTGCGGTTGGTCTTATCATACCAGTGGGGAAACCCTGCCTTGTCTGCCAGAAACTCTGCATGATTGACAAATCCGCTCCTGATGGACCCGCTGTCGAGTTCCTGAAGCCCCACGATATCGAACCCTTTAATCATGCCTGCTATCCGGCTGAGATTATGACGCCTGTTGCGATACGGCAGCAGGTGTTTCCAGCTGTGCATGACATAATCCCGATATCTATGGGAAGGTATCCCCAGTTGAATGTTGTAGCTCAGCAACCGCAGGGTACTTCTCGGCAACAGATAATCTAATTGATCGGTTTTTCTCGTTGTCATTCTCGTTTTCAGTCTCTCAACATCCTTGGGATGCGAATGGATTGATGTTTCTGCACAAATACAGTCAGGGGAATTGAACCGCGGGTATGGGGCAATCTCCTGGTGCGGTATGTTTCCCAGGTACGCTGATATTATACTATGCAGGATATCTCTTCCGGGGCAAGCATGAAATGAGACACGATCTCCTTCATGTCATATCCCGCTGATTCTTCAAAAGAAATAATCCTATTTATTTTCACCTCTTTTCCAGAACAATGGCATTCCACCTTCCGGTGCAAAATCATGTGCCTGCGAAACTTCTACAGCAGTGCCTGGATGTGCCGCTGCAGTTCTTCCTTCGGCTGTGCTCCCATGAGGGTATTCACGATCTTTCCGTCCTTGAACAACATGAGCGAAGGGATCGAGCGGATGTTGTAGCGCGATGCTATCATGGGATTCTCATCCACATTGAGTTTCGCTATCTTCACCCTGCCGGAATATTCCCTTGCAAGCTGGTCGAGAACTGGCGAGACCATCCTGCAGGGACCGCACCACGGCGCCCAGAAATCAACGAGAACCCCTCCGGAGTGATCGAGCACCTCATGAGCAAAACTCTCATCCGTCACCTGTACCGGTTTCAAGGAGAACGATCCCGGAGTCATGGGCATATGGCACTTGCCGCATACCGCCCTGTCATGAATTCTCGATACCGGGACCCTGTTTTTTGCTCCGCATCGTGCACAGCCGACAACCACATATTCCTTATTCATGCCTGTTCACCTTTCCCTGGAAAATTTCTGTATGATTTTGTCATGATCCTTCTCTCTCATTATACATAGGGTCTTTTGTCAGAATTTCCAGACTCTGACTTACCTTACTGTTTTTATTATTATTCTTCTTGCTCAGGCAGAGCAATTATACCGAAATAGATATTGACACTTGAATCAGAATAGTGTTAGAAAATTTTGTGTTGACATACTTATCAGTTTTGAAATCGATAACCCTTTTCCTTGTGTACTGTAATTATGTAGATTGATGATTAGAATTAATGTTATCAGACAATTAACATACTAGGAGGCTTTCGGCATGAGCGCTTTTATTGAAGTTACAATGGGAGAACTCCTCAAGGCTACTGCGGCAAAATTTCCCCAACACGATGCTCTTGTATACCCGGATACCGGGCTTAAACAGAATTACACCCAGTTCCTCAACACGTGCGAAGATGTGGCCAAGGGCTTTATGGCAATAGGCGTAAAAAACGGAGACCATGTATCGGTATGGACAACAAACGTCCCTGAGTGGATCTATACACAGTTCTCTCTCGGAATGATCGGTGCGGTGCTGGTAACGGTGAATACGAATTATAAGACAAGCGAACTTGAATATATCCTGGACCAGTCCGATTCCACCACACTGCTCATTATCGAGGAATACCGGGATACGAGTTTTTATGACACAGCACGTGAGGTTATCCCGGGACTTGACACCTGCGCTGCAGGGCAGATCAAATCCGAGAAACTGCCGTACCTGAAGAATGTCGTGTATGTCGGCAGCAGGAAAGACACGCCGGGCATGTATTCTTTTGCCGAAATCATTGAACTGGGAAAAACCATATCAGACCAGGAACTTGAAGAACGCGAAAAGGCCGTACATCTGCACGATATCGTAAATATGCAGTACACCTCCGGCACGACCGGCTTTCCCAAAGGTGTGATGCTCAGCCATTATAATGTCATCAATAATGCCCGGATGGTCGGCGATGTGATGGGCATGACGGACAAGGACCGCCTGTTGATCCAGGTCCCGCTGTTCCACTGCTTTGGCTGCGTAATGAGCTCGCTCAACTGTGTTGTTCACGCATCCACCATGGTGGTGGTGGAATACTTCGATCCGCTTAAGGCACTTATGTATATTGAACAGGAAAAGTGTACAGCCATCAACGGTGTACCCACCATGTACATTGCCACTCTGAATCACATTGATTTTAATAAATACGATATGTCATCGCTCAGAACAGGCATCATGGCCGGTGCCCCCTGCCCCGAAGAGACCATGGTTCAGGTCATGGAAAAGATGCATGTCCCCGAGGTGGTAATCGCCTTTGGCCAGACCGAGTCTTCCCCGGTTATGACTATGACCAGGCGGGATGACCCTATCGATATCAGGGTATCCACCGTGGGCAGGCTGCTGCCCGATATCGAGGGAAAAATTGTCGACCCGGTAACAGGCCAAGACTCGCCAACTGGTGTCCAGGGGGAAATCGTAACCAGGAGTTCCTGTATTATGAAGGGCTACTACAAGATGCCCGAAGAAACAGGCAAGGCGATTGACGCAGACGGCTGGCTTCATACCGGAGACCTGGGAACTATGGATGCACAGGGCAATTTCAAGGTCACCGGCAGAATCAAAGAGATGATTATCCGCGGCGGAGAGAATATCTATCCGCGCGAGATCGAGGAATTCCTGCATAAGAATCCGAAAATTTGCGATGTCTATGTGGTGGGTGTTCCGGACAAAAAATACGGCGAACAGGTCCTGGCAACAATCATCCTGAACCAAGGGGTACAATCTTCAGCAGAAGAACTCGTTGAATACTGCACGGGAAAGATCGCCCGGCACAAGATTCCCAGGTTCTGGGAATTTGTCTCAGATGTGCCCATGACCGCCAGCGGCAAAGTGCAGAAATACAAGATCGTGGAGCAATATGCCCCGAAATATGCATCCTGACGGTGATACGTGAGAGATCACAGGTAATACAGATAGGGGAGAGATTCCTTGAATCTCTCCCCTTCTCTGTTTTGCTCGCATGATGTCACAGGCCTTGCCTCTGCCATCTTATTTATTGATCGCTGTTTGAAACCTGACCACTCCCATTTATTCTGGTAAAAACCCGCCTTATATCGCCAAAAATCTCTGCGAACAGATCCTTGATATCCATCTCGATGATGTAGAAGGCAGGTACGAGCAGCAAGGTGATCAGGGTGGCAAACAGCACGCCGAATCCAAGACTCAATGCCATGGGGATAAGAAAGCGCGCCTGGAGCGAGGTCTCGAAGATCATGGGGGTGAGCCCGAGAAACGTGGTAAGCGATGTGAGTATGATGGGCCTGAACCGGCGGATGCCTGCCCGCTGTATTGCCTCATCGAGTTCAAGGCCTTCATTCCGCAAAGAGTTCGCCTTGTGTACCAGCACCAGCGAATCATTGATCACCACCCCGGAGAGTGCAACGATGCCAAACATGCTCATGAGGCTCAACGAGTAACCAAAGATGATGTGCCCGATAAGCGCCCCCACAAATCCAAAGGGTATGGCGAGCAATACCACCAGTGCCTGCGCATAGCTGCGAAAGGGGATGGCCACAAGGCAATACATCACCAGCAGGGCAATCATGAATCCGGTCAGCAGGCTGCTCATGGACTCCTTACTCTGTTTGCGTTCACCGCCAAAGTCATAGGTCAAGCCGGGGTAGCGCTCCATCAGGGCCGGCAGTTCATCCTTTTCAAGGGAGTCCAGCACCTTGTTCAGATCCGCCTTTCCCGGTACGGTATCGGCGCTTACCGTGATGGTTCGTTTTCCATCGGTTCTTGTTATCGAGGTGTAGGATGTTCCTTCCTTCACCCGGGCTGCCCGGTTCAGCGGGATCTCCCCGCCTGCGGGGGTACGGATCATAAGCTCGTTGATGGTCTGCTCCGAGATTCGCTCGTTCTCCGGAAGTCGTACCATGACGTCTACGGTGTCACGGCCGCGCTGCTGTTCTATCGCCTCAGCACCATAGATGGCACTTCTCACCTGGCGTCCGATGTCTGCAGGGGTGAGTCCAAGGCTCCTGCCTTCGGGCAGAATCATGAAATCGCGCTGCGGCTTTCCGGCAGCAAATCCGTCATCCAGGTCGATAATCCCTTCATAGCCGTCAAGCGATGCGGCAAGACGGGAACTGGCGGCCTCCAGCACATCCATATCTCGATGAGAGAGCTTGATCTTGAGCGGTTTGCCGCGATGAGGACCCACCTGGGCAGATTCAAACCGCAGACTCTCCAGCCCTGCAAGTTCTCCGGTCGCCTCACGCCATTTATCCGCCACCTCACGAACGCTGATGCTTCGCTCATCAGCCGGCGCCAACCTCATGGTAAATCGCATGCTGTGAGCGCCGTTGATCATTGTTATGAGGCCTTCACTCAGCTGCTGATCCCCGCCTTCTTCAATAACCTTGCCTGCCGCCTGTTCGATGATATGCCTCACTCGCTGCGTCTCCTCGATAGGGGCATCAAAAGGAAGAACAACCTCTACATTTACCCAGTCCGCATCGGCGCTCGGCATCAGCGTGATGGGAATATGCCCGCCTTTGACATAGCCGATGGCAATGATCAACACTGCAATTCCGATGGCAAATGTCTGCCAGCGATTTTTTACGCACCAGGCCACCAGGGGAGCATATATCTTCTCGGCAAAGGTCACGATCCCCTGGGCCATGCTTCGCTGAAAGCGCATCAATCTCCCGTGGCCCGACGGGGCACATTCATTGTTTGTCCGCACCTGTGACAGATGGGCAGGCAGGATAAAAAGCGACTCGAACAGTGAGATAATGAGCACGAGGATCACCACAATGGGAATGTTGCGCATCACCTTGCCCCAGTCACCTGCAACAAAAAGCATGGGTCCAAAAGCCGCCACTGTGGTCAGCACGGAAAATACCACCGGCATGGCCACCTCACGTGCACCCCGTATCGAGGCAAGGCTGCAGTCATCTCCATGCAGGCGATGTTCATAGATATTCTCTCCCACCACGATGGCATCGTCCACCACAATCCCCAGGGTAATGATGTAGGCAAAAAGCGAGATCATGTTGATACTCACGTCATAGCCGGGAAGCAGCAGGAGGGAACCGAGAAATGAGATGGGGATACCCATGGATACCCAGAAGGCAAGAGACGGCTGGAGAAAGAGCCCGAGGAACAAAAGCACCAGAACAAGACCGATAAATCCGTTGCGCACCAGAAGGGTAACCCGGTCATGAAAGATCTCGGACCGGTCTGCGATGATGGCGGTGGCCACCCCGGGGGGTAACTCGTCGGCAATATCCGATTCATACTCTTTTACCGCATCCGCCACTTGCATGGGGGTCTGGTCACCCACACGATATACCTGCAGGCGGACAGCCCGCTTGCCGTTATAATAGGCAAACCATTCAACATCTTCAAAACCCTCGGTGATCTCTGCGATGTCGCCGAGCTTGACCCGGGCACCCTCGGACGTGCTCACGATGGTGATGTCGGCAAACTCTCCCGCCCAGTCTCTGCGCTCCATGGTCCGCAGCAGCACTTTACCCGCCTTTGTCTTCAGCTCGCCTCCGGGAAGCTCGATGGCGGTGTTTTTTATGACAGAAGCAACCTGGTCAATGGTAAGCCCATAGGCACGCAGGGTATTCTGGGGTATCTCGATACCGATCTCCAAAGGCCTGGTATTCGACACATCGACCTTGGAGATATTTTCATCCGTGAGCATATCATCCCTGGCAGACTCGGCAATTTCCTTAAGGGCGTGCTCGTCAATATCTCCGTATATAACGAGCTGCAGCACCTCATTTTCCGTTGTCGGAATCTCCACGGTGGGGTCCTCTGCATCATCCGGCCATGTGCTGATACGATCCACAGCGTTTTTAATATCCGATTCAACCTTCTGTTTGTCGGCATCGTAGTAGAGTTCGGCATTAATGGTGGCAACACCCTCACTGGCAACAGCCGTGATTTCCTTTATGCCGTCTATACCGTCGATGGCCTCCTCCACGGCAAGGATAATGCCTGTTTCCACCTCTTCGGGAGAGGATCCGGGATACGGCACGGTTATATTGACCATGTCTATCTCAAAATCCGGGAAGACCTCCTGCTTGATACTCGTAGAAATCATGATGATGCCGCCTATGAGGAAGATGAACATGAGCAGGTTCGCTGCAACATGATTCTGCGCCATCCAGGCAATGGGGCCTTTGATTTCGTCTTTCATTTATTGTTCTCCGCCACCTTGAGGTGCAGTTGTGTTCCCGTTTATTCGAAGCCCCATCCCGTCTACCGGGGCGGAGATTCGCGAGGTGATCAATCTGTCCCGGGGAGAAAGCCCCTTGACAAGCACCTCAGTTCTCTGACGCCTGACAACCTGTACATCCTTGATGGCCAGCGTGTTCTCTTTCGTGAGAAGCCAGACCTTGTCCCCTTCCCGCAGCGCCTCGCTTTGAATCACATAGACGTCCTCAAGAGATTTTCCGGCAATGCGGGCAGACACATAGGCCCCCAGGAGAAGCGGCATCTCGCTTTTCCCCTTAAACGGGTCAGGCACTCTTATCAACACTTGCGCCATGCGACCTTTTGCCTCCACTTGTGATACAAGCTGCTCGACCTCGCCCGTATGGTTGTTTTTCTTATCACCGAAGAGCTGAATGATCCTGGCCTGGGATCCTTTCGCGGCATTGACCCCGGGTA